>JAHZJL010000187.1 GCA_022600935.1 Gammaproteobacteria bacterium | reverse complement strand
GGATTGATATACCTTATTTCGACAGTCACGTTTTTTTCAAGTAAAACGATTCTGACGCGGTGACAATAAATACAGGCTGGTACACAATATAAAATCATTGATTAACCCATTAATATGAATTCATTAAGATTGTAACAAAGAACCGGCTGGAAAAGTTTCAAGCCCCCCCTACAGTGAGCATATCCATAACTTTTGCCAGATCAGAACAAAAAGGTGGAAGGATTTTCCTGGAATACAACGATGAATAGACAGGCAAATAACCAGTCAAGCAGCAAAAGCTGCTACAGTATAGCCTTATTTAGCTAACAAAATCAAATCCTTAACATAGAACAACTGACTGTTTATCGTCGTTAATCAAGGATTTACGTCAGTGCAGATCGTTTTAACACTATCGTGAAAGAAAACAGATACTGCACATTTACAATAAAATTGACGTGTAATTAATAGACTCAATTATTGACGCTTGAAAGCACATCCAGTTGCTATATCAGACTCAGATTAAAGATCAAATCTGGTTATTTGTAACGATTCATTGATGACATTAACGCAGACCTGGTCACGGGTCTACCGTTTAGTGTACATCGCGCCAATATTCCTTTTTAAGCCAGTACGCAAGAACAGTAAAAAAGATCAGGAATAAAATGACATATTTGCCAATACTTTCCCTGATGCTCCTGGATGGTTCACTGGCATACGTTAAAAACGCCACCAGATCAGTCATGGCTCGCTCAAACTCTGCTGAATTCATTGAACCCCGACTGACAACTTTAAGCTGTGACTTTATGGAACCTGAGCCGGCTTTTCTCTTTTCCTGGACTCCACGTAGAGGTGACAGCACATCCGGCATGGCAATGTTTGGTGAAACAATATTATTAACACCGTAGGGCTGGTTTTCATCGACATAGAAACTGAGCAGGTAACTGTACAGCCAGTCAGAGCCTTTGGAGCGCGCAATCAGTGACAAATCCGGTGGAGGCATACCAAACCAGACTCTGGAATCTTCTGATTTCATCGCTGTCAGCATCGAATCATGCGGTTTCAAATGTTCAGGAATGACATTGTCCTTCATCCACTCTTCGGACAAACCATAATCTTCGGCAATCCTTGAATAACGCACATGTTTCAGTGAGTGACAGCTTGCGCAATACTCGACATACAACTTGGCACCGTTGGCAATCGAGTCGTTGTCTTCAAGGTTGATGGATGCTTCTTCCAGTTCGACTTCTGTAGCAGAAGCCAGCAATGGGTTCGAAACACACACGATCAGTAGTATTAAAAGGAACTTCATGGTTGATATCTTCCATGTTTATTATTGATCAGTCGAATCAGTCAGCGATTACCTGGGTGATTTGAGTTTGCTGAATGCATTTTTGATAGCGTTGATCATTTCACTGAATGCAAACTTGATATCACCAAGGACAATACTGGCTCCGGTTTTATTCGGTACCAATATATTAAATTCCATCCCGGCAATTCGTATTGTTTTGGTCATCAACAGCAAGGCCAGCATTCTTTTGAATGCAGACTTCAAGCTGCACTCAGGTTTTTCGGTCACACGATTAGGTGGTATCTCGGTTTTGTCCCACTTAGTGTAAAGTGGCATCAAAAGAAAAAACCCGAAATAAATGACCGTAAAGGTTCGCGCGAAAATCACCGCAATTGGCGAAACAGGTTGCATACCCAGATAACCAAGCCCGAGAAAAGCAATGACAAACAGTGCTACAGCAATTTTAAACATCAAACCACGATAACGAATTGATTTGACCGGAGCCCGGTCCAGCCAGGGCAGCAGAAACAATACAAAAATCGAAGCACCCATGGCCATCACACCGAGAAATTTATCCGGTATTGCTCTCAATATTGAATAAAACGGTGTGAAATACCATACCGGTGCAATATGCTCTGGAGTACTTAATGGATCAGCCGGGATAAAATTAGCGTGTTCCAGGAATATGCCACCCATCTCCGGCATGTAAAACACAACGATTGCAAAAAGGATCAGGAACACACCAAGCCCGAATAAATCCTTGACAGTATAATAAGGGTGAAACGGTATTCCGTCTACCGGCACTCCATACGGATCTTTCCATTCCTTGATTTCAACACCGTCCGGGTTGTTGGAACCGACTTCATGCAGCGCAACAATATGCAGGAACAGTAAAATCACCAGTGCCAGCGGGACTGCAATAACGTGAAATGCAAAGAAGCGGTTCAATGTAGCATCTGCCACAACGTAATCACCACGAATCCACAATGCCAGATCTTCGCCAAAATAAGGGATAGCGCTGAACAGGGAAATAATGACCTGTGCTCCCCAATATGACATCTGCCCCCATGGCAATAAATAACCCATGAATGATTCTGCCATCATGGCCAGAAATATGAACATCCCGATAATCCATACCAGCTCGCGGGGTTTTCTGTGAGATCCGTAAATAATCCCGCGAAACATGTGCAGGTAAACCACCAGAAACAACGCCGATGCACCGGTTGAATGCAGGTAGCGGATCAGCCAGCCCCACTCCACATCGCGCATGATGTATTCAACAGAATCAAACGCAGCAGCAGCATCCGGCTTGTAGTGCATGGTCAGAAAAATACCTGTCACGATCTGCAGAATCATGACAAACAGGGCTAATGAGCCGAAGTAATACCAGACATTAAAATTTTTCGGCGCATAATACCCGGCCATATGTTCACGCCAGGTTTTTGAGAGTGGAAAACGCTCCAGAAAAAAATTGAAAAAGGAGATAATTCGCTTGTCCATTATGCTGTCTCCTCTTTGCTGCCAACACCGACCATAATGCGGTCATCATTGATGTAATAATGTGGAGGAATTTCCAGATTATTTGGTGCAGGCATCCCTGCATAGATACGTCCAGCCAGGTCAAATTTGGAACCATGGCATGGACAGAAAAAACCGCCAAACCAGTCATTGCCCAGGTCATCCGGCTGAACATCCGGTCTGAAACTTGGCGAGCATCCCAGATGAGTACAGATTCCTACCGCAAGATAAATCTCCGGTCTCAGCGAGCGATAACTGTTTTTACAGTCCTCAGGCTGAACCGATGCATCTGATTCCGGGTCGGCAAGATACTCTTCAACCTCGTTCAGGCGTTCCAGCATTTCCGGACTGCGCTTCACCACCCATACTGGCTTGCCACGCCATTTAACCCTCACCAACTGCCCTGGCAATAATTTGGATATATCAATTTCAACAGGTGCACCCATTGCCTTGGTTCTGTCACTAGGCGACATCGCCGAGATAAACGGGACTGATGCAAATCCAGCCCCCACCGCACTCGTTGCAGTGAGTGCCAGGGTTAAAAAGCGGCGTTTTCTCAGATCGACACCGTTTGCACTCATAAATTCTTCCTCTTGTTATGCACCCTGTTGATCCGAACTGTGAAATCCAGGGTTTCTTTTATCTTGTCAATTATTTCTTTGCTAGTCAATCGTTAAACAATCATCAAGAACATATGCTGATGATTTTTATTCACTTCTTGGTTACATTCTGCAATACGTAAAGAACAAAAACGGGCGACCCTGATGATTAAATCAGAGAATTTCCTGGATAGAGAGACTTGCTGAACAGAATATCGAAGCCAGCACATCACTGAATACTCTAGTCAGTTGACAGGCGCAAGTGGCTAAGCAGCTGTCAGGTAAAAATGATATCCGCTGCAAAGCCCTTGAAATCGGTGTATTTTTTTTCCCGACAGCTTCTAAGAAAACGACATCAGTAATGTTAGATGGTTACTGTGCAAGAATTTTACGTAAGGTTTCCAGGAATAATTCATTTTGTTGTTGCGTCCCCACTGTCACTCGCAAACACTCTCGTGTTAATGGATGACTTGTCGTTAAATTTTTAACCAGTATAGCATTGTCCCTGAGTGATTCGAAGACTTCTTGAGCCGACTTTGACAGCACTCGAAACAGGACAAAATTGGCACGACTGGGAAAGGCCTGACAACCCTCTATGGTATCGATTGCTGAGATCAACTGTTCCCGGTCCTGCTTGATCAACTGACTTTGTTGCTCAAAAATGTTATGTCTGGACAGTGCAAACGTTGCACTCAACTGAGTGAGTGTATTGATGTTGTAAGGCAAGCGGATTTTCTCGAACTGCTCGATCCAGCCTCCATGACCGATCAAATACCCCAGACGCAGTCCGGCCAACCCCAGTTTCGACACCGTCCGCATAATCAGCAAGTTGTCATGATTATCCAGCTCGGATAAAAAACTGGCTTCCGCAAATGGCGCATAGGCTTCATCTGAAATCACCAGTCCTGAAGTCAATTCAATAATGTCCAGAACATGTTGGCGTTGAAACAGATTTCCGGTGGGATTGTTCGGATAAGCCAGAAAAACTACTGCCGGCTGATGTTGCTGGACAGCCTGGCGCATGGCCGGCATATCCAGCTCAAACGTATTTTCCAATAACGGTACATCAATAAACTGGAGACCTAAACTGTCAGCAATCTGCTTGTACATAACAAACGCCGGAGTCGGCGCCAGGATAGTCGCTCCTGGTTTTGCACAAGCCATCAGAATCAACAGAATCAGCTCATCAGAACCATTGCCGAGTAACATTTCAAAGCGTTCATCAATGTTGTCTCTTGTTCGCAGCTTTTGTTTCAACTCGGTTGCCTGCGCATCCGGATAGCGATTGATGCTGGATTGGCGCATACAATCTAACCATTCCTGTACCATGTCATCAGGCCAGTGATAAGGGTTTTCCATAGCATCAAGCTTCACCAGTCCCTCTCGGTCAGGAACATGGTAAGCCTGCATGGACAACACTTGCGGCAATAACAGGTTGGCAATGCGTTGTTCCAGGGTCATGACTGCTTTATCGAAAATTTCTGGATGACCTGACTATTCATCATGCGACTGATCTACACGGGCTTCCGCAGATAAGGCATGAGCAATCAAGCCCTCACCTCTGGCCAGTACAGAGGCAGTTCGCCCAAGAGTTTGTGAACCCTGCCTGGAGCAGTTAATAATACTGGAGCGTTTTTGAAAATCGTAAACGCCAAGCGGAGAAGAGAATCGAGCAGTACCTGACGTCGGTAACACATGATTAGGTCCGGCACAGTAATCTCCAAGCGCTTCAGCGGTATAACGACCGAGAAAAATTGCACCGGCATGTTTGATAGACTGTAACAGTTGCTCTGGATCAGCGACCGATAACTCAAGATGCTCAGGAGCAACCCGGTTGACGACAGATGCTGCATCATTCAGGTCTTTCACCTTGATTAATGCACCACGGCTTCTCAGTGACTCCCGGATCACATCAGCACGTTCCATTTGAGGTAGCAGTCGCTCAATTGTATCTTCAACCTGTTTTAAAAATTCCGCATCAGGCGATAGCAGAATTGCTTGTGCATCTTCGTCGTGTTCAGCCTGGGAAAACAAATCCTTGGCAATCCAGTCAGGTGAAGTATGACCATCACAAACCACCAGTATTTCAGAGGGACCGGCAATCATGTCGATACCGACCTGGCCAAACACCATTTTCTTGGCTGTTGCCACGTAGATATTGCCTGGTCCGACAATTTTATTCACTGCCGGGACAGACTGTGTTCCATAGGCAAGCGCGGCAACAGCTTGCGACCCGCCAATATTGATCACCCGGTCCACACCTGCAATATGCGCCGCTGCCAGAACCAGTGCATTACGTTCTCCGCGAGGTGTCGGCACAACCATGATTAACTCGTCCACCCCGGCAACCTTGGCGGGAATGGCATTCATTAATACAGAGGATGGATACGCCGCCTGACCGCCGGGCACATAAAGCCCGACCCGATCCAGTGCGGAAACCTGCTGGCCCAGCACAGTACCATCTGCTTCCTGATAGTGCCAGGATTCAAGCTTCTGCTTTTCGGCATACGCTTGAATACGGCTGGCGGCAACCTGCAATGCCTGTGCAACCTGATCAGGCAACCCTTCAAAAGCCGTCTTTAACTGGTCCGCTGACAATTCCAGCTCAGTGATTGAATCCGCAGGGAAATCATCAAAACGACGAGTATATTCAAGCAATGCTTCATCGCCTCTTGCTTTGACATCGGCAATAATATCGGCAACTTGCTGATGAATTGTCTGATCTTCAGTTTCATCCCAGGCCAGTAAGCGGTTCAGCCTGGCATCGAAATCCGAATCAGTTGTATCGAGTATGCGGATTGTTTGTGTCATGTTGTTAACTATTTTCTGTTCTGTTGGGGAGAATCAGCTGGGATTCGGTGTGTTGTAACACCCATTGTCAAACTGCTGGCATTAGCGGGCAGTATTCGTGTAAGTATTCTCAAGCATCAGATAACACTCGTTTTTATGCAGCCGGTTTCTGGCAAGCAGTTGCAACCTTGTCCAGCAGATCGTGTATGGCATTGTACTTAAGTTTCATGGAAGCCTGATTGACGATCATTCGCGAGCTGATATGTGCAATCAGCTCATCTGCATACAAACCGTTGGCTTTGAGAGTATTTCCGGTATCCACGACATCGACAATACAATCAGCCAGGCCGACCAGTGGAGCAAGCTCCATAGACCCGTACAGCTTGATGATTTCAGCTTTTATGCCTTTTTTAGCGTAAAACCAGCGCGCAGTCTTGGCATATTTGGTAGCCACCCTCAGGCAGCCTTGTCGGTGACTTGCTTGCTCCGGTAACGCAGTCATCAAACGGCAACACGCAATATTGAGATCCAGCGGCTCGTACAGACTGTCAGCATCCGACTCCATCAGCACATCCTTGCCAGCAATACCCAGATCGGCAGCGCCGTATTCGACATACGTCGGTACATCAGTTGCGCGAATAATCACCAGACGAACATCCTCGCGCGTGGTCGGTATAATCAGTTTTCTGCTTTGGTCGGGATCATCGAGAGGTTCGATACCAGCCGCTGCAAGCAACGGCATACTGTCTTTGTAAATACGCCCTTTGGAAACAGCGATTGTCAGTGTCTGTGGATTTTGCATGAAATGGTATGGCCTTTCAAAACCGGTTTAATTAAAAAAGCGATGTTGGACGAAGTTTGAATTCAGGTACAGGGAGAAACACAATCCCCAATACAGCATCAAGTTGTGAAACTATTGATTCAATTCCGGTCTCTGGTAAAACAGGATATCGACGATCAAGATCATGACTCCGACAGTGATTGCTGAATCGGCAATATTAAACACCGGCCAGTGCCAGGATTGATAATAAACATCGATAAAATCAACTACATAACCCAACCATACGCGGTCAACCAGGTTTCCGACAGCTCCACCCAGAACCAGACTCAGTCCTAATGCCTCCAGTTTACGCTGCGTGGGCAACCGATAAATCCATATCACAATGGCAATACTGGCGAGCAGTGACAATGCGATAAAAAACCAGCGCTGCCATCCTCCGGCGGAGCTTAAAAAACTGAATGCTGCTCCCAGGTTTTGGACATAATTAATTTGCAAACCGGGAAATACCGGAATCGCTTCATATAAGTCCAGCATGGCTCGAATCAGCCATTTACTGAATTGATCAAGTATGACGACAATTGTCGCAATCAGTATCCACAAGCGCATTCAAACAAACTCCCTGACTTCTCCAGAGCCAGCAACATTGTCGACGCAACGTGAACACAGCTCGGGATGCTCGGCGTGATTGCCGACATCTTCACGCAAATGCCAGCAGCGCACACACTTATTATGCTCTGTTGCCAGAATATTCAATTTCAAGCTATTCAAGTCAGTTGCTTCCGTCTGTTCCGAAGCCTGAGCAAAAGTTTTCACTTCAACTTGCGAACAGATAAAAATAAACCGCAATTCAGAGCCAAGTGTCGCCAGCAGGGATTGCAATGACTCTTCACAATACAATTCTACAGTCGCTTCCAGCGAAGATTTAATCAAGCCGTCATTTCGTTTCACTTCCATGGCCTTGCTGACCTGCTCGCGAACCTCGTTAATTGTTTGCCAGAAACCGCGATCCATTGATGTGTTGTCAGGCAGGGTCTGCAAGCCGCTATACCAGGTCTCCAGAAACACACTGGCACTGCGCTGGCCGGGCATATGCTCCCATATTTCATCAGCGGTAAAACTGGCTATCGGCCCCAGCCAGCGTACCAAGGCTTCGGCAATATGCAGCATAGCGGTCTGAGTTGAGCGGCGCGCACGACTGTCTGCCTGGGTTGTATATTGCCGGTCTTTGCTGATATCCAGGTAAAATCCACCCATATCGACTGCACAAAAATGATGAATTTTCTGCAAGACCTGATGAAACTGGTATTGTTCGTAATCCTCGACAATCTGATCTTGGAGCTGTGACGTCCTGTCAATCGCCCACTGGTCAATCGCCAGTAGATCGTTAAAGGCGACACTGTTCAGTGCCGGGTCGAAATCATCAAGATTGGACAATAAATACCGAGCAGTATTTCTGAGGCGGCGATAGACATCCGAAGAACGTTTGAGTATTTCATCCGAAACAGTCATTTCCCCACGATAATCGGTTCCGGCGACCCATAGCCGCAAGACATCAGCACCAAGGCTTTTCATGACCTGTTGAGGAGCAACAACATTGCCCTTGGATTTGGACATTTTCTTGCCTTCCGCATCAACCGCAAAACCATGCGTCAAAACCTCACGATACGGCGCTTTTTCATACATGGCCACCGCAGTTAACAACGATGACTGAAACCAGCCACGGTGTTGATCAGATCCTTCCAGATATAAATCTGCTGGCAATGACAACTCATCCCTGCCATTCAAGACAGTGTAATGAGTCACTCCAGAGTCAAACCAGACATCGAGGGTATCGCTGATTTTCACGTAATCAGCTGCCTGCTCGCCGAGCAGCTCAGCAGCGTCAAGTGCAAACCAGGCTTCTATGCCCTGCTCTTCGATGCGTTTGGCGACTGCTTCAATCAAATCAGCAGTATCCGGATGCAATTCCCCGGTTTCACGATGGACAAACAAGGCAATCGGTACACCCCAGTTACGCTGTCGTGAAATACACCAGTCAGGTCGTCCGTCAACCATGCTGCGAATACGTGCCTGACCCCAGTCCGGTATCCATTTAACCCTGTTGATTTCATCCAGAGCATGTTTACGCAAGTCTTGATGATCCATGGAGATGAACCATTGTGGCGTTGCACGGAAGATAATCGGGGTTTTATGACGCCAACAGTGCGGATAACTGTGATCGAGGGCTTCATCATGCAATAACGCAAAGCGTTCACGCAAGACATCGATCACGTGCTCATTGGCATTGAACACATGCTCTCCGCCGAATAATTCAGTGCTTGCATGATAACAGCCATTGGCTGCAACCGGGTTATCAACAGTCAAGTCATATCGCTGACCAACCAGATAATCGTCCTGACCGTGTCCTGGCGCAATATGCACGGCTCCGGTACCGGCATCGATAGTGACATGGTCACTAAGCACGATCGGCACCTGGCGCTTGTAAAACGGGTGTTTTAGCTTCAGATGTTCCAGCGCATCGCCACGGCAATAAGCAAGCACGCGATATTCGTCGATGGAATAACGCTGCATGACATCTTTTATCAGGGCTTCTGCGATCAATAATCGCTCGGCTGCTGAATCAGTACCGCTTTGTACGATGGCATATTCCAGTTCCGGGTTGAGTGCGACTGCCTGGTTAGCAGGCAAGGTCCAGGGCGTAGTCGTCCAGATCGGAACAGACAACGGGCCTTCGCCATGACAGGCTGGTACATGATGACACCGTTCGAAGAAAGCTTGCTCATCGATCACGGCAAAACGCACATCGATGGCAGGAGAACGCTTGTTTTCATACTCAACTTCAGCTTCCGCCAGCGCCGAACCACAATCAGTACACCAATGCACGGGCTTGGATCCTTTGGTAATATGGTTACGCAGATTGATTTTACCCAGCGCACGGACAATGTCAGCTTCGACCTTGTAGTCCATGGTCAGATAAGGCTTGTCCCAATCCCCCAAAACACCCAGTCTGATAAATTCGTCACGCTGATTGTCAACTTGTTTGTTAGCATACTCTCTGCATGCTTTACGGAAGGTCGTCGCATCGACCTTGACTCCTGCTTTGCCAACTTTCTTTTCCACCTGCAATTCAATAGGCAAACCGTGACAATCCCAACCTGGAATATATGGCGCATCGAATCCGTTCAAGGTTTTGCTTTTGATAATCAAATCCTTGAGAATCTTGTTAACAGCATGTCCCAAGTGAATTGGTCCATTGGCGTACGGTGGTCCGTCATGCAAAATAAATTCCGGCCGACCTTTCACCTGTTGTCTGATGGTGCCGTACAAATCCATATCCAGCCATTGTTGTAAACGCTCCGGTTCACGTTGTGACAGATTAGCTTTCATTGGAAATGATGTTTTGGGTAAATTTAAGGTTTTTTTATAATCCATTCCGAAATGTCTTGTGTTTTTTAACTGGCTATTCTATACGTTCAAAACAGATCGTGCCTGTTCTGTGTCTGTTTTGATTTGCCGGGTCAATTCCTGTAATGAGTCGAATTTACGTTCATCTCGTAATTGACTTTGAAATTCAACTTGTAAATATTGTCCATAAAGATTCTGATCCATATCAAACAAATGCACTTCCAGAGACGCAATGCGATTGTTGTTATCAACTGTGGGGCGCACACCAATATTCGCCACTCCAGGAACTGTCATCCCTGATTCCAGGGTTGCATTCACTGCGAACACTCCTTTCAATGCAATACTGTTCCTGGACAAGCGGATATTCGCTGTTGGGTAACCCAGCTCTCGGCCACGCCCGTCACCTTTAACAACTCGCCCGCAGATCGCATAAGGACGACCCAGTAACTGTGATGCAGCTTGCAAATCGCCATTATGTAATGCCTGGCGGACTGCCGTGCTGCTGATACGCCGGTCGTTATCGAGCAGGGTTTGATTGTTGATGACATCAAAATTGTATTGTGATCCCAAACGTTTCAGTAACTCAAAATTACCCTGGCGTTGCCGGCCAAACTGGAAATCATCCCCAATCACCAAGCGTTGAATATTCAATCCATCGATCAAATATTTGCAAACAAAATCTTCTGCCGATAAGTTGGCCAGTTTAGCATCAAAACGCAATACCATGACTTGATCGACTGGTAATTGCTGTAACAACGCTAATTTTTCCCTCAAACGCGATAATCTGGCTGGCGCTCGCTCAGGCTTGAGAAGTTCCAGTGGATGCGGCTCGAAAATCACCACCACAGTCGGCAATTTTAACGTCTGACCATATTCAGCAAGTTGATCGATAATCATTCGGTGACCGCGATGGACACCATCGAAGTTGCCTATGGTCGCAACACATCCGTCTTCAAAGCGTTGGACATTAATCAGGTTGCGAGCGATACGCATGAATTGCCAATCGATTCAGGTAAATAACACATTGTACCAAACTGTCTGAGTGCTGTGATTTCTGAATCGACATCCGTTCTTGATATTCATTGCAATTAAACAGCTTGAAATGCTGGTTTCGAAATTCAGCGAGCAATGCCTTGCTTTGATGGACCTGAACTCTGCATCAGATCATGAGGACGCAGCCCAAGAATTGCCAGCACTGAAAAATACATCACGACTGCCAATGCTATCCAATAAGACAAGTCACCAACACGCTGCCACAGGTCCGATTGAAGCCAGTCTTCAACAGTCAACCCTGCCCAAAGCACACCGACCATGGCCAAATTGGCAGTGATGACAATCAACCAGATCCTGACCCAGCCTTGACGAGGCCGATAAATTGAATCCTGTCTCAGTCGCTTGTACAGCAATCCGGCATTCACAAATGAGGACAATGCTGTGGCCAGCGCCAGACCAGCATGTGCCAGCGGGAAAAACAGAATCAGATTGAATATCATGTTCGCTACAATTGCGATGATTCCAATTCTAACCGGTGTTTTCATATCCTGACGCGAACTAAAGCCGGGAACCAGAATTTTCACCGAAATGAATCCCAGCAAACCTGTCGAATAAGCCATCAGACTTTGACTTGCCATTAACACATCATGCTCTGTAAAGGCATCATAGTGAAACAAGGTCGCTAGCAATGGCTTGGCTAAGACCAACAAAGCAAGTGATGCAGGTAATCCAATCACCACAACCCAGCGCAAACCCCAATCGAGTGCATTGGAGAATGCTTCAGCTTCCTGGTTCGCATGACGTTTTGACAATGCTGGTAATATCACGGTCGCAAGGGCAATCCCAAATACTCCCAGAGGAAACTCGACCAGCCGGTCTGAATAATATAACCAGGAAATACTGCCACTGGTCAGGAAGGACGCCAGTAATGTATCCAGCAACAAATTCAACTGGGTAATCGACACTCCGAACAAAGCCGGTATCATAAGTTTCATGATGCGGCGCACGCCGTCATCGGCAAACCCCCAGTGCAATCGCGGTAACAAACCCATTCGCCATAACGGCGGAAATTGAAATGACAGCTGCACAGCCCCGGCGATAAACACGCCCCAGGCCAGAGCGACCACTGGCTCGTTCATCTCCGGAGCAAACCAGATTGCAGCGCTGATTAAACAGATATTCAACAGGACAGGGGTAATAGCCGGGATTGCGAATTGTCCGTGTGTATTCAGGATTCCCGCCGCAAAAGCTGTTGATGCTATAAAAAACAGGTAGGGAAAAGTAATTTTTAATAATTGCACAGCCAATTCATAGGAATCTCCTTGCCAGGAAAATCCAGGTGCAAACACCATAATCACAATTGGCGCTGCCAGGACACCCAGTGCAGTCACAGTAATGAGTATCAGGGCAAGGCTGCCGGCAGTGCGATTGATAAAGTTTTTCAAAGCGACTTCACCACCTTGTTCCTTGTATTCAGATAAAATCGGAACAAAGGCCTGCATGAATGCCCCTTCAGCAAACAGGCGGCGCAAAAAATTAGGAATTTTGAAGGCCACAAAAAATGCATCAGTTGCCGCATCTGCCCCGAGTATACGGGCAAAAATGACATCGCGAATAAACCCCAGAATACGCGATATAAACGTCATGCCGCTAACAATCGCAGTTGACTTGATTAATTGCTTACTCAGAATAGCCCCTGTTTTTTCTTAATCGTAATTGAATGAACTGACTGGACAAGCAATTGATTGCTGGCATCCACATTGAATTGTTGGCTCTGAATTTTTACAACTAAATTGATATTTTGATGGAAATTCACATCTCTGGTAATTTCACTGGTTCGAATTTAATCAGACAGCTTTTTTAAACCGTTCACACTATCTGTGAACGCTTAGTCTGCCAATGATATCTCAATTTGTCCTGTTTTCATATTGACACTTTATTAATTAGCTATCATAATGGTCCGCTGTAGTTAACAAGTTATCAGGATAATAGTTTATGGCAAATTCTGCTTCTGCCAGAAAGCGAGCACGACAATCTGAAAAGCGCCGGTTGCATAACCAGGCACTGAGAAGTCGCATGAGAACATATGTCAAAGCGGTCAATGCTGCAGTTGCGTCTGGAGACAAAGACTCTGCCAGCGCAGCTTTCAAAGAAGCTGTGCCGCATATTGATTCTGCGGTTAGCAAAGGTTTAATTCATAAAAACAAGGCTTCTCGAAGCAAAAGCCGGCTCAACGCCCATATCAAGTCTATGGCGTGACTTGCAATGGCGCGAGTAGGTCCCCTCGCGCCATTGCTTGATTTAAACCTGCCCTGCTCACAATCTTTTTTTATCTCTAATAACCTCACAAATTCAAGGCAAGGTTATTTAAAGCCACTTTTTACCCAGCAGCACAAGATTATCTCTGTGAATCAGCTCTGCGTCACCAGCATAACCCAGCAGTCCTTCGATTTGGCGACTTGACTTACGCTTGATTACCCGAACCTCATCGGCATTGTAATTAACCAGCCCACGCGCCACTTCACGCCCCTCACGATCATGACAAGCGACAAGATCTCCGCGCCTGAATTCACCTTCCAGCGCCTCTACACCAATCGGCAATAAACTTTTACCGGAATTTTCGAGCACCCGGACAGCCCCATCATCTAATACTATTTTACCTTTGATTTTAAGCTGCCCGGCAAGCCAGCGCTTCCTGGCCAGCAAGGGCTCATCTCTGGCGATTAATATGGTCCCCAGTTGCTCTGCGGCCAGCAGGCGCTGCAAAACATCAGCCTCACGACCGTTGGCAATTATTGTTGTTGCCCCCGATCTTGATGCCAGACTGGCAGCCTGGACTTTAGTCACCATCCCTCCCCGACCCAGACCACTGGTACTACCACCTGCCATTTGCTCCAATACCGGGTCATTTGCCTGCGCCAGTTCGATCAATTTAGCGTCATCATAAATTGCAGGATTTTTATCAAACAAGCCAGCCTGATCAGTAAGTATGATTAAGACATCTGCTGACACCAGATTTGCTACCAGTGCCGCCAGGGTATCATTATCGCCAAACCGAATTTCATCGGTTGCAACCGTATCATTTTCATTAATGACCGGTATCACATTCAGATTGAGCAATTCAAGCAAGGTGCTGCGCGCATTCAAATAACGCCTGCGGTCCGACAAGTCATCGTGGGTCAGCAATACCTGCGCTGTATGCAATTGATATTCCTGAAACAAAGATTCATAAGCCTGCACCAGCCCCATTTGACCTATTGATGCCGCAGCCTGCAATTCACACAACTGATGCGGTCGTTTGCTCCAACCCAGCCGGGCCATCCCTTCAACAACGGAGCCGGATGATACCAGCAGAACCTGAACACCCTCTGAGGTGAGTTCAGCTATTTGCTGAACCCACAAAGAGATCGCATCACGATCAAGCCCTTTGCCATTATCAGTTAATAGCGAACTGCCGATCTTGACAACGATACGTTTTGCTTGTTTAAGCGCTTCCCTGCTCATGTTCAGATTGCCTGTCTTCCATCAATCGCTGCAAATGCTCCATAATTGCATATTTCAGCTCATCCAGCCCTGCTCCGCTGACAGCAGAAATTAAAAACACAGGGCCATCCCACTCCAGGGTTTTAATGATAACGTGTTTAAGCTCTTCTGCCTCATTGCCTGCAAGGCTGTCAACTTTATTGAACACTAACCATCGAGGCTTGTTATACAGCGACTCATCCCATTGTCGCAGCTCGCCAATAATAGTGATTGCAGTACTTGAGATTTCATCTACAGGATCTGTTGCAATGTCAATAACATGTAAAATCAGCCCGGTGCGCGACAAGTGCTTGAGAAATCGATTACCCAGCCCCACTCCCTGAGCCGCCCCTTCGAGAACACCGGGAATATCGGCCATGACGAAACTTCGAATCTCATCAACTTGAACCACTCCCAGATTGGGATGTAACGTTGTAAACGGATAATCTGCTATTTTCGGTCGAGCTGATGACAAGCGGCTAATCAGACTGGACTTTCCTGCATTGGGCATTCCCAACAAACCCACATCTGCAATGACGCTTAACTCCAGCAGCAATACTCTGCGATCTCCCGCAGTGCCTTTGGTTGTTTTACGTGGAGCCCGATTGGTACTGCTTTTAAAGCGGGCATTGCCAAGACCATGCCAGCCACCTTTAGCAACCAGTAATTGATCGCCAGGCTTGACCAGCTCCCCTATTAATTCACCGGTTTCCGCATCTGAAATGCGCGTACCGACCGGTGCTCTGACGATGCAATCATCTCCTTTTCTGCCGGTACGGTCATCACCCTTACCATTCTCTCCACGCTGGGCTTTACACACTCTGTGATAACGGAAATCAACCAGTGTATTCAAACTGTCGCTGGCAACAAAAAATACACTGCCTCCATCACCTCCATCACCTCCACTTGGACCACCCAGCGGTATGAATTTTTCACGCCGAAAAGCCAGGCAACCGGAACCACCATCACCGGCCTGCACGACTACTTCAGCTTCATCTACGAATTTCATACCTTTCCATTACACATGCTTGATTGAATACAGCTAATGATTGCTCTGAATTGCCTTAGCCAGACTCCTCAAAACCAATCATATCCTCGGGAAAAGGCAAGCCACTAAACGCAAAAAGCCCTGCCGTTCAGACAGGGCTTCTGCTAACCCAGAACAAAACTATCGTTATGCCTGTACAGGCATAACCAATGTCTGCTGTTATTCAGTCACAATATTGACATAGGATCTGTTTCGCGGCCCTTTAACGGCAAATTCGACTTTACCGTCAACTTTTGCAAACAAGGTATGATCTTTTCCGCAACCGACATTGCTGCCCGGATGAAATTTTGTTCCACGTTGTCGCACAATGATATTCCCGGCCTTGACAACCTCACCACCGTAACGTTTGACACCAAGGCGTTTTGATTCTGAATCACGACCGTTACGAGAACTACCGCCTGCTTTTTTATGAGCCATTACTTTCTCCTGAACCTGTTAAACTACGCAATATCCAATTAAAACACGTCTAAGCCGTAATACTGGTAATCTCCAGCTCAGTAAATGCTTGCCGATGACCCATCTGCTTCATGTGGTGCTTTCTGCGTTTAAACTTCAATACTCTGATTTTTTTATGCCGACCTTGAGCAGTAACAGTGGCTGTCACTTTTGCACCTTCAACAAACGGTGCACCAACCTTTACCTCGGAACCAGAGCCAACCATCAACACCTGATCAAATTCAACAGTATCGCCAGGCTCGCCATCAACCTTTTCAACTTTCAGGTGCAAACCTTCCTTAACACGGTATTGCTTACCACCGGTTTTAATGACTGCGTCCATACCAAGAGCTCCAAAACTTTTCGTGTAAAATTAAACAGTCAATTTTAGCCATTTAAAATGGCTTAGTCAATTTAATTTAACTGCTTCTTATTGATTAACAACCACACCATAACATCATTATCCTGAATAATGCTTGACAGTCGACTGAAATTATCCAAAAATCTGGGTTGATCGTTCAGTTAATTGAGTTTGATCCGTCTGCCAGAATCAGGAAACAGACTAACTCACACCAATCGAGTCATTCAACAGAACCCTGGGCTAAGCAAATAATTTACTGAGCATTTTTTAATACAACAATAATTAATACAGGACATTCCTTATCTTAAAAAATAAGGTGACTTTAAAACCATATGGCTGCAAACGCTAATAAAACACTACAAACCAAGGATCAGAAACCGGCGCTTTCTGCTGAACAGTCGGCTGCTGCACTGATCAAAGCCTTGACTCGTCTGGAAGCACGAGCAGTCGACCAATTGATTCTTAAGGAATTAAGCTCAAATGTCGTACTGATCAACCAGATCGGGCAATACATTGTCAACAGTGGCGGCAAACGTCTGAGGCCCATGTTGCATATTCTTGCTGCCAAAGCACTTGATTACCGAGACAGCCATCACATTACCATGGCCGCTGTGATCGAGTTTATCCATACTGCAACCCTGTTACATGACGATGTTGTGGATGAATCTGACCTGCGAAGAGGCCAGGACACAGCCAATGCAGTATGGGGCAATGCCGCCAGTGTTCTGGTCGGCGATTTTCTCTATTCCCGTTCCTTTGAGATGATGGTCAGCGTCAACAATATGCAGGTGTTGTCGTTAATCTCAAAAACCACAACAGCCATCGCTGAAGGTGAAGTGTTGCAATTGCTTAATTGCAACAACCCCAAAACATCCGAGCAGGAATACCTGGATGTTATCAGGCGCAAAACTGCCATTCTGTTTGCTGCGGCAACTGAACTGGCTGCGGTTCTGACCGACAGCCCGGGCAACGTGAAACAGGCAATGCGCAGCTACGGTCTGCACCTGGGAACAACGTTTCAATTAATCGATGATGTCCTCGATTACCGTGCTGACCCGGAAAAACTGGGCAAAAACCTGGGCGATGATTTAGCTGAAGGTAAACCTACCCTGCCGCTGATCCACGCCATGAGTGTCAGCAGCCCAACTCAGTCAACCGTGATAGAAAATGCCATTAAGAACGGAAATCGTGAGGCATTCCATGATGTCATGGAAATTATTAATTCAAGCAACGCCATTCAATACACTGAAAACCGCGCTCAACGTGAAGCAGAGCTGGCCATTGAATCGCTCAAATCAATTCCTGACTCAAAATATAAAGATGCAATGATTACTCTGGCCGAATCATCAGTCAACCGCTCCTACTAATCAGCAGAGCTTTTTGCAAACAATCAGCTTTTTTCAGCTCAAAGCAAATCAATCTGCTTACACTAGAAATTGCAGTGCCAGTCCGGCAAACACCGACATTCCCAGCAGATTGTTGTTGAGAAAGGCTTGGATACACTGCCCAGGATCACGATCACGAATCAGGTATTGCTGGTATACAGACAATCCGGCGGCTATCAGCAAGCCAAGGCTATATGGCCACCCAAATTCCAGAGTTTGGCCAATTCCGTATAGCAATATCAGCACAAATGCCTGGAACATAGCGATAAAAACCCGGTCCAGGCCATCGAACAAGATGGCCGTGGATTTGACACCGATCTTCAGATCGTCTTCCCGGTCTGCCATTGCATACATGGTGTCGTAAGCAAGCGCCCAGAATAAAGTAGCCAGATACAGCATCCAGGCTACTGCAGGGACAGTATTGATCTGTGCGGCAAAACTCATTGGCACTGCCCAACCAAATGCCAGCCCCAGATAAGCTTGCGGAAAAAAGGTATAGCGCTTCATAAACGGATAGCTTGCTGCAAGCAACAAACCGACAAAAGACAGTAGAATTGTCTTTACATTCAATAACAAAACCAATCCGAACGCCACCAGACACAAACCGGCAAACAGCATTAACGCTTCCTTTTCACTGACTAACCCGGCCGCTATTGGCCTGAACCTGGTCCTTTCTACATGAGGATCAATTTCCCGATCAGCATAATCGTTAATCACGCAACCTGCTGCACGCATGAGAACCACTCCGGATACGATCACCACTGTCACCAATATATCAGGCGCTCCTTCTCCCGCTACCCACAATGCCCAGAGCGCAGGCCATAACAGCAGAAAAATGCCTATCGGCCTGTCAAAACGCATCAAGCGCCAATACAGTTCGAATTTTTCTTTCATCACTTCGAGTCTGCCTCTAATGCCAACAGGGTCGGTAAAAAAATCTCTGAAATCAAAATTGGTTTGCCATGCACAACATAACAGGACCTGCGTCCCCATATTCGTTGATCAACACAGTGTTGGCGAATACTCTGCTGTCTAAACAAACCGGAATCAAATACACAGACTTCAAAACTGCGCCGAGTTAATCCCGGTTCCGCAAAAATCACTTCGCCCAACGGCTTGTTACCGAGACTGATTAAATGACGGAGTGACCCGTTCAGCATCTGCCTGGGAATAACCGTTCTGGCAACAACTAATGGCGTGGTACCATACTGCAGAATCACTTCTCTTATATTTGCCAGTTCTGCATTGCGCATAGCTAAATTTTTTTGCTCGGAAAACGCCGGTCTGGTCCAGTGTTGATACTGAAGATTGACATTGAATTCATGACCACATAACTTTTTTAGTCGCCTGGTCAAAGACCCGGCTTCCTTAATCCATGATTGTTGGGGATGTGATGCTTGTTTAATTGCAGATATCGGTTTCTCTTTCCAGAGTGGTTCCTTGTTAAAAAGTGCACTGCGGTATGCCAATCGACTAAGCCTCCAATATTGTCTGTTCAATAAACTGTGCCGAAATCCAGCGCTGTAATACAGCTTCACTGATTTCCAGATTTTGCTCGTGCATGATATCAAGAATGTGTTGAGTCGCATTCAGTAAATCTGTATCAACTGCGAGATCGGCAACTCGAAAACTGATATCACCGCTTTGCCTATACCCGACCAACTCGCCTGGTCCTCGTAATTGCAAATCCTTTTCGGCAATTTCAAATCCATCCTGACATTCTCTTAATAACCCCAGACGTTGCCGAGCAACATCCGTTAAAGGGGGATGATAAAGCAGCACACAATAGCCTTGCTCTTTACTTCGCCCGACCCGTCCTCGCAACTGATGCAACTGAGCCAGGCCCAGCTTGTCTGCATCCTCGATAATCATCAGATTGGCATTACTGACATCAACCCCAACTTCGATGACTGTGGTTGCTACCAGAACATCAAACTGCTGCTGGCGAAACTGCTCCATCACCGACTGTTTGTCATGGTTTGACATTTTGCCATGCAACAAACCGAATCTCACTTCAGGCACCTCCGAGCATAACGATGTATACGTTGATTGAAGTGACTCACGGTTTGAGTCATCATTCTCTTCAATCACTGTGCAAACCCAATAGACTTGCCTGCCCAGTTCCACCCACTCTATAATTCGCTGCTGGATTTCATGACGTCGCTTTGTTGATAACGCAACAGTGGTCACCGGCAACCGGCCTGAAGGCAATTCGTCGATAATCGATACATTCAATCCTGCGTATTGCAGCAATGCCTGTGTTCTTGGTATAGGCGTCGCTGTCATCACCAATAAGTGCGGACGCTTGCCTTGTTGCTGTTGTTTTTTCAGCAATTTAGCGCGCTGCTCAACTCCAAAGCGATGTTGCTCATCGATAATGACCAATGCCAGCTGATTAAACACTACCGGATCGGACAATAATGCATGCGTTCCGATCACCAGATTGGCGCCACCATTCCCAATTTCAGTGAGCACTTGCTCGCGCAGGACAGCTGTTTGACCACCTTTAAGCATCACCATAGTCACTCGAACTTCATGCTGGTTATTAAACCAGGTTTGCATTGTGGTTAAATGCTGCTCAGCCAGTAATTCAGTCGGGGCCAGTATCGCAACCTGCCCTCCCGCGTGTACAATCGGCAAAACCGCACAAGCTGCGACCAGCGTTTTACCAGAGCCAACATCGCCTTGCACCAAACGTTGCATTGCGATATCGCCAGTATAATCCCCGATAATATCCTGAATCGCTCTGGTTTGTGCTGCAGTCGCTTCAAACGGCAATGTGTTTAGCAGCGCAGCAATCACCAAACGAGCTTGTTCTGCATCAATGTTAACAACTGCATGACCACATTGTTGTCGATATAATTGACGGGCTTGGTAACCAGAAACGAGGATTTCCTCAAGTGCAAGTCGTTGGCGAGGAAAATAACCAGATGAACGATAACCGAAATTATCAACAGCTTGATGAATATCGCCTAATTCCGGATAGTGAATGGAATGAAATATGTCAGTTAAGCTGAGCGCTTGTAAATGCTCCGGGATCAATTTTATCCAAGGGTCGAACAGCTCCTGGCAGTCCACTATTCTTTGCAAGGCTTGTTGAACGGTGCTTCTCAGCACTTGCTGCGTCAATCCCTGTGTTATGGGATAAACCGGATTTAATTTGTCCGGCAAAGCTGGCAAGTTTTCCTCGCCCGCAACAATGTCATATTCGGGATGGATCATTTCCAAGCCTTCAAATCCATCAGTCACCCGACCATAACAACGAATCCACTGACCCGAAGCAAAGCGTTGTTGCTGACCGGGATAATGATTGAAAAAACGCAGGAAAACAGAACCTGACGCATCATTCACCAGACAATCAAATCTGGGCCGGGCTCCTCGCGTTGTTGAGTTGCGTTCGATGACACCTTGTATCACGACTGGTTCCTGGCCATGACGTAACTGTTCAATCGCCGTTACTACACAGCGATTTTCATAGCGAATCGGTAAATGCAACAAAAGATCCCAGATTGTCTTGATTCCAAGCCGGGAAAGCTGCTGACGCCGAATTTTTCCAATACCCTCCAGAGTCTCAACCGGTAAATTGACAAGCGAATCAACCATTCAAACAGTATATTACTGACCGGTTAAAAAAATGCGCGGCAGGACAATGAATGATTCGTGTAGCGTAAGAAATGACTGGTAGAGTTAGTAGGAATAATCCTCACTTACTACCATCACTGCATCCACTTCAATTTCTGCGTCTTTGGGAAGTGCTGCCACACCGACTGCGGCTCGTGCAGGGTAAGGTTCTGAAAAATAGTCTGTCATCACTTGATTGACAATCGGAAAATGGCTCAAATCAGTCAGATATACTGTTAGCTTGACGATATCATCGAGGCGACCATTTGCTTCAGAAATAACTGCCTGCAAATTATCGAACACACGTCGGATTTGAATTTCAATGTCTCCATCGACAAGGGTCATCGTTTCCGGGTCCAGTGGAATCTGTCCTGACAAATAGACGGTATTATCAATTTTAACAGCCTGGGAGTAAGTACCGATTGCTTCAGGAGCAGCGTTGGTTTGTATTAATTGCTTCATAATGAAAAAGATTTTATTGTTAAAATTCTTAGGTTAAACGACACAGCGATCACTTATTAAACCTGAGAGCCGGATTAACCCACTCGTCGCCTGATCTTGACGACACTCTGCAGCCGATACAGCTTGCGAATCAGTTGCGCCAGATGCTGGCGATCTTTAACAGTCACAATAAATGTATTGCGTGATAATTCCAAGTCCTGGGTTTCCACGTTGACATGTTCTATATTACATCCAAGCCGGGAAATTATCGTTGATATCTGGCTCAATGTTCCCTTTCTGTTTCGAACGCTGAGTATCAGCTCGACAGGAAATTCCTTATCATCCTCTTTCAACGAATCCCATTCCACATCAATCCAACCCGCCCTGTGTGACCGGGCTTCAAGAGCATTTTTACAGTTACTTAAATGGACGACTATGCCTTTATTACGGTGAAACAAGCCAATGATATGATCACCAGGAATTGGATGACAGCACTTGGCCAGATTGACGATCATTCCTTCAGTGCCTTTAATCACGACAGTAGATGGAGAATGTTCATCAACATTCAGTTTCATGCCCTCGCCATCAGATTGGCATAACCAGTTTGCGGCAATAAATGCAGATCGATCCCCCAAGCCTATTGCAGCCAGATAATCGTTCAATGTCTCATATTTCATGGACTCCAGAAAAGTCGTGATGGTACTTTCGTTAATCTGGTCCAGCTTCATACCAAATTTTTGCAGCTCACGCTCCAGTAAACGCCTGCCAAATTGTATCGCATCGTCCTGTTTCTGGTCGCGCAAATAAGCACGAATTGCAGCACGAGCTCTGGCGGTGACCACATAATTCAACCAGGGCGGAACCGGGCAGGCTTCACTCGAAGTAATAATCTCTACAGTCTGACCGGTATACAGTACAGTTTGCAATGGCACCAATCGCTTATCTATGCGTGCGGATAGACAAGTATTGCCAATATCAGTGTGTACAGCATAGGCAAAATCAATGACTGTCGAACCACGTGGCAATTTAATAATCTCGCCTTGAGGAGTAAACACATAGGTTTCATCAGGAAATAAATCGACTTTCAAATGCTCGAGAAATTCCAGAGAATCAGCTGCACTCTTTTGAATTTCTAGAATATTCTGTAACCATTCATTGGCGCGTGTTTTGGAATGGCGCGATGAGTCCGCTTCTGATTTGTAATTCCAGTGTGCTGCAATACCGGATTCAGCCAGTCTGTGCATGCTGCGGGTGCGAATCTGCACCTCAACCCGACACTCATACTCACCTGCCAGAACAATGGTATGCAATGATTGATATCCGTTTTTTTTGGGAAGCGCGATGTAATCTTTAAAATAACCGGGGAGCGGCTGATATAAGCCATGTACCAGACCCAAAGCTCGATAGCATTCGTCCACTGTATCGGTAACAATGCGAATACCCAGAACATCAAACACTTCAGAAAACGGAATGTGTCCTTTGCGCATTTTCTGATAGATACTGTGTGGAATTTTTTCCCGGCCAACCACATTGCAATTCAAACCGTTGGCTGACAAACGCTGTTCAATACACTGAATTAGAGCAATCAAAACCTCTTGATGACTTCCGTGGGCTTTCTGTGCAGCCTCTTTGAGAATTCTGTAACGCATAGGATAAAGCGTCTGAAAACCAATATTCTCAAGCTCATGCCTGATTTTGTTCATACTCAGGCGATGCGCAATCGGCGCATAGATCTCCAACGTCTCCCTGGCAATCCTGCGACGCTTCTCAAGCGGCAAACAACTTAAAGTGCGCATGTTATGGCAACGATCTGCAAGTTTCAGAACAATAATTCTTAAATCCTTGGACATTGCCAGAACCATCTTGCGAACATTCTCAGCTTGAGTTTCAGCTTTCGAATAATTCGGCAACCCATCCAGCTTGGTGACACCATCCACAAGGTCAGCGACACTGACTCCAAACTGACTAACCAGTTGTTTCCGGGAAACATGTGTATCTTCTACTACATCATGTAGCAGTGCTGCGGCAATGGTATCCTTGTCCATCTCCATTTCTGCAAGGATTTTTGCAACCGCAACCGGATGACAAATATATGGCTCACCTGAAATTCGAGTCTGTTCAGAATGCGCGTCTAAAGCGCATGCATAAGCACCGTCAATCATCTCAAGATCAATCGGCTTAAGATAAGACTTCAGATAATTCCGCAAGTCCTGATACAGTACATCAGGCTCTGGGGTTTGCTGCACTGCAAGCGCTTGTCCGGTCATGAAAAACTCTACATGTGTTGTTCAAACACAAAGAATGCCCTGAACAAGAAACAGAGTCAATTATTCTAATCTAGTAAACAATCCACTCTAAGATCAGGTGGTTTTGATTAAAGCCTACAAGAGTCTAAATGCTTAGCTCTCTGAAGGAGCAGAAATTTGATGCACTACTTTTTTTACATTAACAATTACGGCACATATTATTAGATCTACGAACTTCCGCCTTTTGATCTTTTACATATCATTGTATTTTTTCTTAATCTAAACCAATGCTATCAACACAGTAATCCTTGTATTCAATAATGGCTACATTTAAATTAAAATGTTTAAGTTATGATAAACATTAAAACTTCTGCTCAGTGATGGCTTTTATAATTGCTTCAATGGTTACTCCATCATTGATGTTGCAGGGATAATATCAAATTAAGAGTCAAGCTGTTATTCGCCAGGCTCACCCGCCAAACTTTGACCAAGTTCTTAAAGCGTGGATTAATTAGTCGACACTTAAAAACAAGTTAAGCTAATGATTAAT
>JAHZJL010000186.1 GCA_022600935.1 Gammaproteobacteria bacterium | reverse complement strand
TGATACAACAGAACCAGGGACTCGAATTAAAGGCGGTGACATTAAATTATATCTTGTTAACGGGACAACAATTTTAGGTTCTCAAAGAATAGATTTTTTAAACAGCTTCGAACATGAAGTAGGAATTGCCAATCCAGAAGCAGGGATTTGGTATGTTCTTGTTGAAACAAGTATCGAATATGAAGATGTTGATTTGTTGGTGGAAATTGGTGATGGACTTGAAATTCCGGTAATACCTGTCAATCCAGGTAATCCGACTGACCCGGGTAATCCCTCAAATCCTTCAAACCCGCTTGATCCAGGTGACCCGACTAATCCAGCTGATCCTTCTGAACCAGCATCACCTGCGGACCCAACTGCCTCAGTTGATGTGGCAGACCCGACTGATCCATCCGATCCAAACGATCCTGTCATTCCGATCGATATTATCAAGCCTCATATAGGCTGGTGGTGGAATACCACTCAAAGTGGCAGTGGGTACTCAATTGAGTTTCAGACAGATACTAATACCGAGAACAAACATGCGATCTTTTTTGGCGGATATTTTTATGAAGAAGACGGTACGCCGGTCTGGGCAACAGCATTGCTGGAACCTGTAGAAAATTCACCGAACAGTTATAAAGGCAGCTTGCTGGAATACAGGCATGGTACAACGCTTGAGTCCACCACTTATCTCCAACCAAGACTGGTTGGTACGTATGGTGTTGTGAATTTAACCGTTGTAAATGAAAACTCAATTGAGCTGAATTGGCCTGGTGGCGTGGTGACATTAGAACCTTTCCAGTTTGATACCGGAAATACACAAAACACCATAGAGAGCGGTTGGTGGTGGAATCCGTTTACACCAGGCCAGGGTTACTTTATGGAACAGCAAGGCGATATGATTTACTTTGTATCTTACCTGTATAACCAGGAGGGTGAAGCTGTCTGGTATGCAGCCTGGCTTTCTTATGATAATTCGGTTAAAAAAGACAGTCCTGAATTAAGCGGACGTTTGTTGAGAGTTTCAGGAGGCCAGCCATTAGGTGGTGAATACGCAGCTCCATCTGCAATTGAAGACTTGGGGCAAGTCTCGATTGATTTGCAGACCAGTAATATTGCAATTATCGACTGGCCAGGTGGCAAACAGTCATTACAGCGCTTCTACTTTAGAAAGTAACCACCCAACTATAAACGTAATCAAAAGGCATGCCTGGCATGCCTTTTTTTATGGTCAGAAATTATTTGAGAAACTTTCATGTTTGTTGGGAATCCAACCAACGGTTTTTTGGGGAAGTTGATCAATACCTGTAATCAATAGAATAGTAATCATTTGGATTTAATAGAAATAGCTATATAAATCAAATCATATTCAGTAGAATTCAGTCTTTCCTGAAACGACTCCAATTCAGCATTGCTCGCCATCATGTTGCTCTTAGGGGTGACCTGTTTAAGAAGATGTCGATTTTCAATGTTTATCTATCAATTTAACCGCTATTTGCACAAAGGATTAGTTCATGAATCGATCGATTCTTATTATTTATCTTGCCATTTGTTTGTTAACGCCTGTAGTTCTGGTTGCTAAAGAGTCACACAATAAACCGGTAACCCTGGTTTCAAATAGTCAGTATCAATTAACAGATGATGATGTAGTCAATGTGTTTATGGCTTCGACAGCTGAAAAGCAAAAGGCAATCATTAGTCACCCCAAGCGCTTTCAGAAATTTATAGAAAACCGTTGGGCAGAACTAAATCTGATTGAACAAGTAAAACACGGGGAGCAACCTGAGTCGATGCCTGATTTAGACTTGTTAATGAAGTTGGTTCGTGAAACCACAATTGCCAAAATGAAGATACAACAATTGGCTGAAGAGCAGTCACCAGCAATTACTGGTGCAGCAAAAAAACGTTATCAGGACAATCAGAACGTATATCGATTACCAGATAGGGTTCAGGCTTCGCATATTTTAATCAAAGCAGAAAAACGTTCAAATGAAGCAGCGCAAGCACTTGCGGAAAAGATCAGAAAACAGCTGATTGCTGGTCAAGACACGTTTGAGTCATTGGCAAGACAATATTCAGAAGATCCATCGGTGATCAAAAACCAGGGCAATCTAGGATTCTTTGGTCGTGGACAAATGGCTAAGCCATTTGAAGAAGCGGCATTTTCATTGTCTGAACCAGGTCAGATCAGTCCTGTTGTAAAAACCCAATTTGGTTACCATGTGATCCGCCTGGAAAAGCAGCAAAAAGGTAAGATAAAAGATTTCAGCGCTGTAGAGCCAACACTCAGAAAAGACATTTTGACAGAAAGACAACAAAAGCTCTGGAAGCAATACGAGGCAACACTTGAAGAATCGAAACAGAATCTTGTCAGTCAAAGTGAAATTGATGCCTGGCTTTGGTTTGGAGGTTTCGAAGGTTCTGAGCTGACAGACCAGTTGCGCAGTCAGATTAAAACCAAATTAGGGATTGCCAAACTGTTAGCAGCCCAGGCGAACAAGTCCGGTTTTGAAACTCAGCAAGTAGTGCAGAATAAACTGATTATTGCAGAGCGTGAAGCAATGATTCAATTACGCCGGAAAGCATTGTTTGACCAGATTGCAAATCGCAGTTTATCGAATGCTGTCAAAGAACATTACCGCTTGAATAAACAGCGCTTTATGTCTCCAAAGAACGCAGATATTTCGTTGATTTATCTATCCAAAGCTAAACATGAACGACAGAAAATAGACGAAATGACAAAAATCATCATGCAAAAAATTGATGATAAACAGTCATTTGAAAAGATGGCCCTGACTTATTCAGATACACCAGGTGTCAAGCAGAATAAGGGGCATCTAGGGCTGGTGACACCGGGAAAACTGGGATCACAATTGGATAAACAAATATTTTCCCGGCCCGAACTCGGAATACTCGAACCTGTTGAAACGGAAGAGGGAAAATTTATCATCATGGTGCACCAGATTATCCCTGAAAAACAGTTGGCTCTGGATGAAGTCAGGTCTTCCATTAAAGCATCACTGGTTAACGAACTCGCAACCAGTGAATATTCAGAGCTAGTACATTCAATATTGAATGATTCAAGCAATCAAGTGAATGACAAAGCTGTCGATCAACTCTACTCCCGATTAAAACAATTGCAACAATAACAGAGTAGATATTTTGTCTGCTTTGCACGTATGTGAGGCTTGAGATTCTTGTTGTTCGGCTGAATTACATTTCTCTGTGAAGGTACTGAAAACAGTCAATCAGCGTCTCGGTTATAAAGCCCGGCATGAACGGATATCTGCTTTTATTGGCGTAAACAGCAGGCAATGAAAATTGCCAATGTCAAAAGTGTGCTGAAAATCACATTTTTCACATCATGCTCAAAGAACCTTTGATATTTTAGACTAAATTTAGAGTATCGTATTTTCTAACGAGGCTCTAGCTGTGAAAAAAAATTACCTTCTGTTACCTGCGTTGCTGATATTTAGTGGGATTGTTTCAGCGGACAGTTTTATCTTGTTCAATAGTGAAAAAGATGATTACATTGGACAGGGCGAATCACGGGTATGGACAAATGGTACGTTTTCCAGCAAGTCTACCCAGGACAAGCCGAATGTCGTTTCTATCAATTTCACATCTGACGACAACTGGTGGAATCTGGATTTTGCAGCGCCAGAAAACCGGACGCTATCTGTTGGCAGTTATACCAATGCAACGCGATACCCGTTTCAAGATGCTAGTGCGAATGGATTAAGTGTTTCCGGTTCAGGGCGTGGTTGTAATACCCTGGAAGGCCAGTTTGAAGTGCTTGAGATTTCCTATGATGCTGATGGTAATCTCAGCAGTTTTGCAGCGACATTTGAACAGCATTGTGAAAAAGCTGATCCGGCCTTATTCGGT
>JAHZJL010000185.1 GCA_022600935.1 Gammaproteobacteria bacterium | reverse complement strand
TTAGCGCCACCAGTGAGATTACAACAAAAAATTACCGATGCTAAAACCAGGCAGCGCATTCAAGTCATCTTCGTTGCAATTGCCTTGGTCGCGGTCTTGCTGTTCTGTTTCCTGGTCCTGGGTTTTGTTTCTCCCGATCAATCCAGGCACGACGTTGATTCTGAGCTGTCCGCAATCCCAAACAAGCCAGATATCAGTCTCAATACTGTTGAACAACTGCGCCAGCAGTATCTCAATGCATTGACTGAATACGAGAACACCTTCAGGCCTGAATTGGACAAGATTGACTTGTTTGCCTGGAACCAGGAGCGCTCCAAGCAACTTGCCTTGATCAAAGACAAAGCGCTGTCAGAGTTTACAGAGAGTGATTATGGCAATGCTGTCACAACCATAACAGAATTGAATGAACTGGCTAAAACAACGATTGCTGACAGTCGACATAAATTTCAGCAAGCGCTGTCGAGTGCTCAGAAAGCCTATCAAACAGACCAGTATGATGAAGCAACTTTAAAAATAAAACAGGCATTAATGCTGGATAAAACTTCAGATGCTGCAATTAAACTTTTCGCTAAAATTGAAACAATGCCTGATATTTTGCGATTACTTGAGCAGATTAATACCGCTCAAATTGAAAATAATCCGCATAAAGAATTAAAGCTGATTCAAGATTTACTCAACATCTCACCCGGTCGCTCATCCGCTTTAAAACGCAAGCAAATACTTGTCAACCATATTCGTGATAAGAATTTCAACACCACAATCGCCCAATCATATCAGGCATTGAAGCGAGGGGACGTTCAAGCTGCTCAGCAGAAAATCAACATGGCCAAAGCTATTTATTCACATCGAAAAGAAGTCAAAGATGTGAGTATTGCATTGCAAACACTTGCAAAAAAGCAACGCCTGAATCGTTACCGAGAGACTATTCAACAAGCAATTGCTTCTGATGACTGGGAAACTGTAAAGCAGCAGGCAACACGTGCCCTTCAAGATCAAGGTGATGACAAAGCCACTCAGGAGACACTTGAAGACGCTACAGCCATTGTTGCACTGGCAAGGACATTTGATACAGCACTAAAACATCCTTATCGCCTGACGTATCAAAAACTTGTTGAAAAATTGAATACTAGATTGACTGAAGCCAAGGCATTCTCCAACAGTAGTCCTTCATTAAGCAATCAAGCACAACAACTGTCCCGCCTGACTAAACAAATGAATAACACAATTCAAGTTAATGTCACTTCAGACAATCAAACAAACATTTCCGTGCGGGGTGTCGGTAAAATTGGCAAAACACAGTTAAAAACCCTTCGATTATTACCCGGTCAGTACACGTTTGAAGGCAAACGGAAAGGATTTAAATCTAAACTGATCGAAGTATTGATTCCTTACGATACAAACAGTTTTCACTTGGATATTCGCTGTGACGAGCCAATTTAAGCAACAATTGCTGGAAGCAAAAATAAAGCAGCGCCTCAGATATATTCGGGTTTTGATGTTTTTCATTATCACAGCGCTGTTTGTTTTATTGGCAATTTTTGCTTCACGCGGTACCCGAATTAACGTCCAACCGGATGATGCAGCTCAACTGGCAACGATACATCGACATCAGGGCATTGCCGTTGTGATTGGAGAAACGCTTTACTCTCTCTCAGCTCAGCCTGCCATTGCAGTTTATGCAGAAGGGTTTAAATCGCTGATACATGTCTTGAGCAGAAAAGATTTTGGCCAAGTTATAACCGTTACAATGGCGCCTTTGCCTGCCAAGCTAGAGCTCAGTACAACGGTTGATGAGAAAGTCAAATGGCTGATTGATGATGAGCTGGTTGCAATTGCAGCTACGTTAAAACACGAGCTGCCAGCTGGTGAATACACATTGACGGTATCTCATCCATATTATCAGGAAGAATCTCTGAGCTTGTCACTGGCTAGAAATGACTTGCTCAATCAAGTCATTTCACTGACCCCGATCAAGGGCACTTTGACAGTTAAAACCAGACCTGCCGGGGCGCACGTCCATATTAATGAGTCAGATCAGGGTATATCACCGCAAACACTAGTCTTGCAGGGTGGTCGTCATGCTGTCACTGTGACCCATGATGATTACGAGCCGGTTCACGACATCATCGAGATTGCGCGACACCATGCAGATGTGAACAGGGAATATCATCTCGAGTTTAAAAAAGCGACTGTCAATGTGGTTTTAACTCCAGTAGGTGGACAATTAACACTGGATGATGTTCCTCTTTCCCCGACTCACACACTCCGCGTGTCAACAGGTGCTCAACATACAATCACTTATTCAAAACCTGGTTACTTCAGTCAGTCCAGATCATTCAAGCTGGCTGCTGCTGGACAAACACTGGACCTGAACTATTCACTTAAACAGGAAATCGGCCAGGTCGCTGTTCAATCTAAACCAGTCGCAGACGTGTTCGTCAATAATAAACCAGTCGGTACGTCGCCATTAAAACTTTCTCTGGCAGCTGTTAAGCAAACAATCACCTTGAGACAAGCAGGTTTTCGCAGTGTTACCAGACAAATCACTCCAAGTGCAGCGTCTCCGCTCACAATCAATGTTAGTCTGCTAAATGAAAAAGCTGCCAGACTCAGGGAAGCCAAACCGTTTTATAGGCATCATGCCGGCGGAACTTTAAAACTGTTTACCCCTAATGAAACGATAAGAATGGGTGCAGAACGCCATGAACGCGGCCAGCGTGCTAATGAATTCGTGAGACAAGTCATATTAAACAGAGCATTTTATGCAGGTGTTCACGAAGTCACACTTGCTGAATACCGTCAATTTGATAACAGCATCACTGGTCAACCTCAGTTGCCGGTGACTTCAATTGCATGGCTGGACGCCGCGCGATTCTGTAACTGGTTAGGTCAACAGGAAGGTTTGCAACCTGTGTACCGGATCAGCAACAGAAAACTGACTGCTATTAATGCCAATTCAGATGGTTATCGGTTATTAACCGAGGCCGAGTGGGAATGGCTGGCCAGAAAATCAGCAAAACCAAAACAAACCCGGTTTGTCTGGAGCAACAGCTATGTTATCCCTGAAAACGCGGCTAATGTTGCTGATGAATCAGCGATAGGTTCGGTTGCACTGTATGTCTCCAAATACAATGATGGTTATCCTGGTATTGCACCGGTCAAACAATTTAACCGTGAACCATCAGGCCTTTATGATCAAGGTGGCAATGTCAGTGAATGGACGCATGACAGTTACTCGCTGCTAAAACCTTCTGGCGGCAAGATGTTTAACAATCCACTTGACCGAACCATCAGTTCCGTTCACGTTGTCAAAGGCGCAAACTGGCGTTCTGGCTCGGTTACTGAATTAAGAGCATCCTTCAGGGAAGGTATTGCTGAATCGCGCGACGATCTAGGCTTCAGGATCGGTCGCTCTGTTTATGGAGGACATTAACCTTGAAAAGATCAATTCAACAATCAACAACCAAGGGCCGACGCCTGATCACAACCAGTCTGCTGGTTGTGCTGATCGCTCTGGGTGCCGTGGCAGTCCATAAAGCCTACGCCGGAAAACCCACAATCAGCCTGAACTCTCCGGTTTCTTTTCCAGTTGATATTTAATCCCTGAGCAAATGATTAAAAGTATTCTCGCGCTAGTCATCTCCATCATCGTTGTCCATATGGTTTATATCGGTTACATCCGGCCGGAAGCCAGCATGCTGATTGAAATCGCTCAGCAACACGGTCACACAGCGCCCAGAGATGGAGTGGTGATCCTCAAAGATTATGAACAGGAAATCTGTTTGATTCTCTTGTTCTGGGGCTGTTTTCTAATTGCTACGAATTACCTCACTATACTGAAAACAAATTACTTGTTTTCTGTTGATCTGATTAAAGATCAAGATACAGACGATCTTGAGGTCCACAGTATTATCGAACAACTGGATCAACAAATTCCCAATGATTGTCAACATTCACCACTGGTTCGCACCTTACGCTCGGCCTTGTGGCGTTATGCGACAACCAACAATATCCAGAATCTGTCTGACGCCATCGAAAGCAACCTGGAAGCTCTGGCAATCAGGCAGGATTCAGAAAATACCATGATCCGTTATTTAATCTGGGCCATACCCTCCATCGGTTTTATCGGCACAGTGCGTGGAATCGGCCAGGCATTATCTCAGGCAGATCAGGCATTAGCAGGTGATATCGCAGGGATGACAGACAGCCTGGGTATCGCTTTTAACTCGACTCTTGTAGCTCTACTCATCAGTATTTTATTAATGTTTTTGTTTCACCAGTTGCAACGATTGCAAGACAGTCAGATACTGGATACGCAAGAGTATTGCGAGAAGTATTTACTCAGTCGCATCAAATAACCTGTTTGCTGTGTTTAAGCGCAAACAAACACAAGGATTTAACCTGGCTTTTCTCGACATCATGTCGTGTGGTCTCGGGGCCATTATTCTGGTGTTTATGTTGATTAAGCATCAAGTTAATCAATCATCAGTCGAACTGACCTACCTCAATAAAGACGTCCAGCAACTCGAAGAAAAAAAGCAGGCAGCCCTGCAACAACTCAATGCAATCCAGATGCAGCTTAGTGAAGACACTCGAGCTCAAAAAGCAGCCAGTCACGCACTTGAAGTGGCAAAATCTACTTTGGCGACAACAAACTCGGAGATTAAGACATCCACCCTGGAAGTCGATTCACTTAAATCCGATATTAAACGCATTAAAGTACTCAAAAAAGATGATCTGGTTGCAAGCAAACACATTAATGAAGAACAGTATCTGATTGGTCTCAAGGTAGAAGGTCCAAAAATCGCCATCCTGGTTGATCACAGCGCCTCGATGACGCACGAGACACTCATCAACATTATCAAAACCAAGAATGGCCAGGATCAACTTAAAAAACAGTCTGAAAAATGGATCAGAACCAAAAAAGTTGTTCGATGGTTACTGTCACGCTTGCCTAAAAACAGCGATGTCATTGCTGTGGCCTTTAATAATGAGGCACGAATTCTGGGATATCAAGGCTGGATGAAAGCAAGTGAATCTGCGAGCGTCCCCGCCATTTTAGCTGATCTAAAGACACTGATTCCAAAAGGTGCTACCAATCTCCAACGCGGACTGCAATTGGTTAACAAATTTGCCCCTTCCAATGTGTATCTCATCACTGATGGCCTACCAACAAAAGGTGAGTCAAACTATAAAAGCTTGAATCCGTTTGCCAGTTGCAGCTCATTAATGGGCAATTCAAAAATCATTTCGGGTGCATGCAGGGTGAAGCTTTTCAGGCAGACCATTGCAGAAAGCTCCATAAAAAATGTTCAGGTCAATGTCATTCTTTTACCACTGGAAGGCGACCCAGACGCGATTGATGAATACTGGGGCTGGACAGCCGTTACTGGTGGTCTGGTACTCAGTCCTGCGAGCAACTGGCCATGAAATTACGTAAAAAACACTTCGAAATATTCAACCTATCGTTTCTGGATGTAATTTCCTGTGGTTTTGGCGCGGTTATCATGCTGGTGCTGATATCAAAAACGAAGGAAGATGTGTCAGACTCTGCCAAGGGTGAAGTTGAAAATTTATTGAAAACAGTCATTACACTGAACAATACCATTTCTCAACTCGAACAACGCATCGATATTCAATCGTCACAATCTAATCAGCTAAAAAAACAGCAACAACGTATGCTAACTGCCACAGTCAGAATCGATAAAACAATACAAAAGCAACAAAGCAAACAAGCCGCAATTGCTGACTCGGCTCAAGGACTATCGCTTGTTCAGTCAACTTTAAAACAGGCGTCAATCACTACACCAGAAACAAAAATCACGATTCGCGACAAAGATATTGGTGGAATCCCCGTGAATAGTGATTACGTTATTTTTATAGTCGATACCTCGGGAAGCATGCAGCGCATCTGGAGCCGCGTCTCATCTGAAATTATCAATGTTCTTAATATCCACCCGAAAGTCAAAGGCTTCCAGATTTTAAACGATATGGGCAAACCGATCGTCTCTGGATATGCCGGTAAATGGATCGAAGATAAACCCTGGATGCGCGAAAGTCTTATCAAACGCTTTGCACGTTGGTCAGACATGTCCAACAGTAGTCCCGTGGAAGGTATTCAAATTGCACTGCAACGCTATGCAAAGCCCGGTATTTCAACATCTATCTATATTTTCGGCGACGATTATACCGGCTCATCTTACGGCCCTGTCATCACCAAAATCACAAGTATGAATACTGCGTCAAGATCAGCCAAACAACTGGCAAAAATCCATGCGGTTGGCTTTGTTTCACCCGGAACAACCAACAGATTCGGCATTTTGATGCGTGAACTAACCAAACAAAATGGTGGAGCATTTCTGGCACTGCCACTTTAGTTTTATACCGGTTCTAATTTAGCAGATTTGTATCTTCAGTTAATCAGCAATCCTTATGAAGGATTTACTAACCGCAAACAGATGGAGTGTTCACTGTTTGCCCGAGTTATTGAATATATTCCACATGATGTAAAGGTGTCTGTACGTATTGGAGTGAAAAACGAAACTTTAACCAATCTCGATATTCATCGCTGGGTGGGTTAAGCCAAACAATAACACCTGCAAGCAATCACCGAATACGCGACAATGGACATCTCCCTAAACACCCCTTGTTTGGCGAAAACTGTCAAGCTACTGAATGTCGGTAAAGTTTATTTTGAAACCGATCTACTCTCTAAAGCCAAACAACGCCATCTTGCCTTCAGTGCACAAGCTCCTCAGTCATCCATGCCAAAAAAACAGCCTCGCTTTTTCGAGGGACGAAAAGGGGTCATGCAATTCCTAATGTTAAATGTTGGATAGCAAAACACAGTACCATTCTGGATGGGATCATTCTGAATGCTTCGGTAAAGAATTATCTGTCTTGTTTATCTGATACTGACTCTATTCAAGACGTCTGATGATTGATTACTCTCCTCTGAAATTCGCAGCATAATATCTTACGCAATGTCTTGATTTTACGCCCAAAGACAAGCAAATACTGTGAATCATCTGTTAGAATGAGCGCTAATATTGTTTAAGAAAAAAAGACCTATATTTATAAAAAAAGATGCAAAACAACTGCTTTTGATAATCTCCATGCTTTTGATGGTAGCGTGCGCACCTTCGAAAAAATTCTACAATGAAAATAACACTGCCACTGGAAAATTAACGTCCGGTCAAAAACAAACAACTCAAGTAAGAGCCGATGTCGACGACTGGCGAAATTCCGACGTAACCTTAGAAAATGGGAAAATTATTTAATTCCGTTAAAAGCGAATATCAAGCGACAAACAGATGTTCGCTATAACGCAGTCAATCTTGGTCAGATTCTGGGTATTATGGGTGAAGCAACCAACAACTCAATATAGTCATTCTCGATGCCTGCCGTAATAATCCGCTACCGAGAAGTTTTCGCAGCAGTCAAAGAGGGTTGGCCCGTTTCGAAAGCCCGAAGGGAACCATCATAGGTATCGCTACCAGCCCAGGATCAGTCGCATCTGATGGCGACAACGGGTTATATACAGCGCATTTTTTAAAAAACATGACACGTCCAGGATTGAGTATTGAAAGTGTTTTCAAACGTGTTCTGCAAGGCGTCAACAAACTCCTTGGACAGAGTCGTCTTTTACCGGCAATTTTACTTTTGTTCCAGATTAGCAGACATGCTGTACCACACTTAGATAAAGCATAAAAAAATGCATAGCGTACAATAATGATTACACTCAGGCTCAAATTAATGATTGTGTATCACCCTATTGACTTTGTATGAGGGACTTATCAACAAATGCAAGTTTTGCATTGTTGTGACAGGAATCGTTTCGCTCAATTGTATTCAAGATACAGCTCGCAGGATGATGAGATGGCCTCCTCCCTTACACTATGCTGGTCACTCGCAGTGATCAACAACACAATGACTTAACTCCTGCTCCAGAACTTCTGCATTTCGATAAACATAAATGATGCGGTCCAGGTAATCATAACCAGTCCGGTCAGTGCTTCTAGCCCTGCCAGATAACGCAGATAACCGAGTGGAGCAATATCGCCATAACCCAGTGATGTATAGGTTGTGAATGAAAAATAGGCGCAATCCAGCAACGTGCCGTTAAATGCGCCGTCCAGTGAGCCGAATTCTCCGTTTTCGATTAACAAAAAATAACCGATCGCAAACAACCACATTTCCAGCGCGTGTGCGATTAACCCTCCAAACACCCCAAACAGAACCCGGTATCGTTTTGTGACTGGGAATTTCGGTAACATAATCGAGAGAAAATTCAAGGCTTCAAAATGAATCAATACTACGATTGTGATCAGTACTGAATTAATAATGAAAATCTTCAATAGCATGGCAAATCAGTATGTCTTTTGTCAGGATCAATCTGCACTCTACATAAAAGACCTATCATACTATCCATTGTTGTATTAGTTTAATCATAACAGCTTGTTCAGTCATGTTTTTGGTGTACAACACAATCGCCATTCTACTTGGATAGAATTCACATTGGCTGAGTGACTGATTAGTGTGGTCTTGAAATAATCCAGTTTTTTACTTGAAAATCCAATCAGGTAAGCCTTCATATTCTTATTGATATTGATTCTCATTTGCGTTATCATTTCGACTCTTATTTTGGATTATGGAATTCGATAACAATGCGCGACATGACTATTTTTCTGCATGCTTTAGGTCTTTCTATCATGATGGGACTGTCTTCGACACTCTATGCCGAGGATTTGAAACGCCCGGAAACCATGGACGAGATGTGGGAAATCATCAAATCCCAGCAGGAACAAATCAATACTTTACAAGAACAGCTAAAACCGAAAATCCAACCCAATCAGAACAATGAAGTGACTGTTCTCAAGCGCCAGACATCGGTTCTGGCCGAGGAAGTCGAAAAACTCCGAACTGAGTTGTTTATACCAGAAGAAGCTGAGTACAAGAGTCAGTATGGTCTGGGCCCGGCGGCTTCGAAAGTCTATCAAACCAGTCAGGGCTTATCGATTGGTGGTTATGGTGAAGCTAATTATCAAGGTATTGTGAATGACAAAGGTGGCAGGAACAACAATACTGATTTTGAACGTCTTGTTTTGTACGTTGGTTATAAATTCACTGACAACATCTTGTTTAACAGTGAAATTGAAATCGAGCACTCCTCTACCGATAAAACCGGTTCTGTTTCTGTCGAATTTGCGGCACTGGATTTCTTTATCGATCCGATGGCCAACATCCGTGCTGGTATGGTATTAGTTCCGATGGGATTTATCAACCCGATTCACGAGCCACCTTTTTTCTTCGGTAACAATCGTCCTGAGGTCGAACGCAGAATTATCCCCAGTACATGGCGTGAAATCGGTGCCGGGTTGTTTGGTGAGTTGTATCCAAATCTCACTTATACAACGTATGTGGTTAACGGTCTGGATGCTAATGGATTTAGCTCGTCGGGTATTCGTGGAGGTCGACAGAAAGGCAGTCAGGCGCGAGCAGAAGATATTGCGTTTGTCGGTCGACTGGATTACGCCCCTGAAGTCGTTCCAGGATTATCATTTGGTGGCTCGGCTTATGTCGGCGGCTCTGGTCAGGCACAGAGTTTTGACGGTCAGCGAGCAGATGTGTTTACCCAGTTATATGAAGCCCATTTGCAGTGGAAATACCGTGGACTGGAATTCAGAACCCTTGGCTCCTGGGGAAGTATCGGCAATGCCGCAGACTTGAGCGCAGCTCGTGGGGAAACTATCGGTGAATCCAATTTCGGCTGGTATGCCGAGATCGGTTACGATATTCTCCCTTTGATATTGCCTAAAACCACGCATTATCTGGCACCTTTCTTCCGTTTTGAAATGTTTGACACTATTGCCAACGCTCCAGATGGATTTGCAGATGATGACAGATTTGACAGGCGCATTTTTCAAGTGGGTCTGCACTATAAGCCCATCCCGAATGTGGTCATCAAAGCGGATTATCGAAATTTTGACTCCGCAGGCGGTGATCTCGGCGATGATGTTAATCTCGGAGTCGGTTTTATCTTCTAAGGAAACGACCCCGCATGTGAAAAAAAAATGCCAGTTAAATTGTTTAAAACCTGGCAACCAGGTGAATCGTTTGCAGTGCTATAGCAGTGCAAACGATTTGCTTATCATTAAAATAGTAATGTATTACATCTATATGATTTGCAGGTGATGATAAAATAACTGTAACAGCTTATTTAGCAGTCATTGTGTCAAACGCTTCAGCTCATTGTTTCTTGTTTACTTTTAAACTCATCATTCATGTCATTATTCAGATTCAATCCTATTAAATTTTTGTTTGCTGTTGTTTTGGCGCTGATTGTATTACCTGCTCAGTCAAAAGTGTATTACAGCAAACAGGAAGCCATGGTGCTGGCTTTCGGTGAACAGGCCGATGTCGAAATGTTGTCATTATTTCCTGATCAACAGCAGCAGCAACAGATCGAACAAAACGCCAGAGCAAAACTTGGCTCGTCCCTGTTTACATTTTACGTAGGAAAAAAACAAGGCCAGGTGGTTGGATATGCAGCGCTGGAAACCCAGACTGTTCGCACCAAACCTGAGACATTGCTAATTATTCTCGATTCGAATGGCAACCTGAAAGATATCCATACCCTCGCCTTTCATGAACCACCTGAATATCAACCGCCTAAAAAATGGTATGACTTGCTCAAATCACGCAGTATTGACGAGTTGCAATTAAATCAATCCATTCAAGGTATCAGTGGAGCGACACTTAGCACTCGTGCGGCACTGAACAGCTCAAGAAAGGTATTAAGTGTGTTTCAACACATGGTTAAACAACACGTCACTCAACCGTAATGCGTTTTTTTGTTACCGGAGAGCATAACCGACAGCTGTTGCTGAATGCATTAATACTGATGTTTCTGGGCTATGTGCTGTTACTGTGGATCAGTAACGGCATGTTATTTTTTCACAAAATGGGATTAACTGCTGAAGCCGTAACCAGTTATTACCTGGGTTCGGAACAGGAATTTACTCAACCCAAAAGCTACCAGAGCATGCTGGAAGTTACCCATTATCATGTGTTTTCCATGGGTTTACTGGTGTTAACACTCACACATTTAATGCTGATGACCGACTTGCCTGTCAGGTTAAAGATAACATTGAGCAGTTTGATTTACCTGTCTGCAATTGCAGATGAACTGGGTGGCTGGTTTGTCAGATATCTGCACCCTAATTTTGCTTATTTTAAAATTACGGCTTTTATAGTTCTGGAAGCGTCGCTGGCTGCTTTGATCATCATTGTCACAGTGTCTTTGCTACAAGCCAGGCGGCTGGCTTTAAAAGCCAGCAAAAACAAACCCTGAGTTATGATGATTGAATAGGTTTTACCCTGCGGCTGCCGCCTATCTGCAATCGCTTTAAATTGCATTGACTTCGCTCAACACTGATTCGACTGCCAGTGCCAGATGCTGATAGCCTTGAGCATTGGGATGTACAGTGTCAGATTTTAAAGCATTGTCAGAGAGTATCTCGGACAAAATGTGATCGACGAACGCGACATTCATTGATTCAGCGACCCTGGAATATACCTCAGCATCTGACAGCATCAGCAGATTCGGTTCAGGAACGGCAATCAACATCACCTCAGCGCCCTGCTCCCTGACCAGTTGTATCATCTGTTTCAGGTTATTTTCCAATGCTTCAACAGATTGCTTGCGCAGGAAATCATTGCCTCCATGACAAATAATAACCAGTTGAGGATGATGTTGCTCCAGCACCTCAGCCAATCTGGGAAGACCATCCTTGCTCAACTCACCGGGAATTCCTTCGTTGATGACTGTTTTGCCGATACGCCCGGCCAGAATACTGGGGTAACTGAATTCACTGCTCACACCGGTTCCATATGTCAGACTGTCGCCAAAAGCGAGAATCACATCTGAATCATCCAGTCTTGTCATAGCAGGTGTAGACCTGGAGCATCCGGTCAAAAGCACCAGCAGACTCATTACTCCAATCCATAACACGAGGTTCAGGCCTGTTCGTTGAATCATAGCGTCACCTATTTGATAAAACATTTACTCATCACTGATGGATTCAATTCAAAACGATTAGCAGCTCCATCAGTGTTTCTTACATAACTTGAAAAGCAGCCTGGAGAATACACAAACTCCTTGATTAACTATAGTTGCTGAAACCAATGATTCGATCGCATATCAACAATTCGTGAAATAACTTGTGACCCTGACACAGTGTTTTCCGGTAAAATCTCGCTATCCATTTTTTTTTGAATTCAAAATTATCTTCATATGAGCAATCCCCGGATCGGTTTTGTCAGCCTAGGCTGCCCCAAAGCGCTGGTTGACAGTGAACGCATTCTGACCCAGTTACGCTCCGAGGGTTATGATGTTGTCGGCAATTATCAGGATGCTGATGCTGTTGTGGTCAATACTTGCGGCTTTATCGATGATGCTGTCGAAGAATCGTTGGATACAATTGGTGAAGCCCTGGACGCGAATGGTCAGGTGATCGTCACCGGATGTCTTGGCGCCCGAGAGCAAATAATCCGTGAGCGTTATCCAAACGTACTTGATATCAGTGGGCCTCATGCTTACGAATCTGTCATGTCCGCTGTACATGATGCCCTGCCCGCGCCTCATGATCCATACACCAGCCTGATTCCACCTCAAGGTATCAAATTAACCCCCAGGCATTATGCGTATTTGAAGATTTCCGAAGGCTGCAATCACCGTTGTTCTTTTTGCATTATCCCGTCATTTCGTGGAGACCTTGTCAGTCGCCCGATCAACCAGGTCATGGACGAAGCGGAACGTCTGGTCAATGCAGGTGTAAAAGAGTTATTGGTGATTTCCCAGGACACCAGCGCTTACGGGGTTGATCTGGGTTATCAGCAAGCTGAATGGCGAGGTCATCAATGGGACAGCAGTTTTACAAGTTTATGTGAGGCGATGGCTGAACTGGGTATCTGGGTGCGTTTGCATTATGTTTACCCGTACCCCCATGTCGATAAGGTCATTCCGTTAATGGCTGATGGCAAACTATTACCTTATCTGGACATTCCTTTTCAACATGCCAACCAGCGCATCCTGAAATTGATGAAACGACCTGCCAGTTCCGAGAAAACCCTGCAACGCATTCACAATTGGCGTGCTCATTGTCCAGAGCTAACACTGCGCAGTACATTTATTGTTGGATTCCCCGGCGAAACTGAAGCTGAGTTTGATGAGCTGCTGGATTTTCTGAAACTGGCGCAGCTGGATCGGGTTGGCTGTTTTATGTATTCACCTGTTAACGGTGCCGCAGCTAACACTTTACCCGATCAGGTTCCTGATCAGGTCAAACAAGAGCGCATGGAACGTTTGATGCATTTACAAGCCGATATCAGTCAACAACGTCTGCAACAAAAAATCGGCACACAGCAAACCGTATTAATTGATGAATTAACCGAGCAGGGAGCCATTGGACGCAGTGGCTCAGATGCTCCCGAAATCGATGGTCTGGTCGTCATTGAATCGGAACAGCAATTAGAAGTCGGTCAATTTGCCAGCGTGACAATTGATTCAGCGGATGAACATGATTTATTTGGGCGGTTATCCGAAAACCCCTGAAAACAGTGAAACCGCAGTCAAACAACACCAAATTATGCATTCATCTGAAAACTCGATGACACATCTGAGGTGATCGCACAGATTAAATGCAATGGCCAGCCAGGAAAACTGTTTGACAGGTACTGTGATAACAGATACAAGATGACTCAACTATTGATGATTACAGCAAGGAAAATAAAACAATGACTGATAAAAAACAACTCAGTGATGCACTCAATGCTTTAAGAGAGGAAATCCAGAAGCTGTCTGCAGAGCAGAGCCGCAAGCAATCCCTGATTGAATTAGCTGATCAGATCCAGCAAGCTGCGGATAACACTGGTGACACAGAAAACAACGGGTTAATCCATTCTCTGGAAGACACTATCAATGAATTTGAGGTGGAACACCCGGATCTGACAGCAATCATCAATCGAATTCTTGTCACGCTCGGCAACATGGGTATCTAGTCTCTAACTACACATGCCAGCCTTGTTAGTCTTTAACATTTCCTGCTTTTTTCATGCCTAAAACACTCTCGGCTTGTCTCAGCAATCGGGATAATAACTTTAATTTACTGAGATTTATCGCAGCTACACTGGTTTTATATTCACATTGCTACCCATTGAGCGGAATCCCTGGGGAACCTTTGGGTCAGGCAATACGAATCAGTTTTGGTAATGTCGCTGTGGACATTTTTTTTGTCACCAGCGGGCTGCTGGTGACTAAAAGTCTGTTTGACAGAAAAGACATCGTGTTCTTTATCTGGTCCAGAGTTCTCAGAATTTTCCCTGCCCTGATTGTCGCCGTCCTGTTCTGCGTATTGGTGGTCGGCACTTATTTTACCAGTCTGCCGTTAGACGATTATTTCGGGCATTTGGAAACCACAAAATTCATCAAGCGCAATATCACTCTGTATAACGGTGTTTTTGTTCATTTACCTGGAGTATTCAAGCATTTACCTTATACCGCCGTTAATGGGTCATTATGGACGTTGCCGGCAGAAATAAAAATGTACTCTATCATCGCCATCATTGGCTTTTTCATCTACATCAAGCCAGCAATAGTAACTGAGAAAACAGCAAAATCAATATTCATCGCCGTTTTTTTGATGAGTCTTGTCAGCTTTTATTACCAGTTTGCCTTCAAATTTCCCAAAGTTCTGTATTACCAACATATTACCCGTTTTCTAACCGTGTTTTTTTCAGGTGCGGTTCTGTATATTTTTGCAGAGCAGGTTGTTTTATCATTCAGGATGTTTTTGCTGGCACTCGGCGCACTGGTGTATTTTAAAAGCATGCACACCCAGTTCTTTATTGTGTATTTTTTAGTCATTGGCTATCTGACCATTTATCTTGCTTATATACCAGGTGGTGTAATACGTCAATTCAACCTGTTTGGCGATTACTCCTACGGTATTTATATTTACGCGTTCCCAGTACAACAATCGATTGCTGCCTTAATCAAGGGAGTGGATGTATGGACTATGTTTGCGATCGCATTTGTGGTGACATTTTTACTGGCGTTCATCTCCTGGCATTGTATTGAAAAACCCATGCTGAGAAAAAAACATGTGTTGCCCGATTTGATGACCAGACTACAGATGAAAAAATTAGCTGAATAGTTTACTGAGACAATACTGATTAAGGATTGATGCCTCACCAATCAGGGAAAAATTGCCATGGCTGGTCAATCGTTAAAACTGGAAATAACTGGCAGCATCAGGGAGTGCAAATAGAATATCTTCACTCCCCAGGCTGTAATATGGCAGGAATCAGTCTGACAATAGACCTTGGTCGACAGTCACAATCTTCAAAGCGCTGGTTTCTCCTTCAACACCCATCAGATCACCTTTGGTGATAATGACATTATCGCCGGAACTGACCACTCCGAATTGCTTGAGGATTTTAATCACTTCCTTGTTGACCTCAACGTGATCGGCTGTTTTTGCTTCATAGTGCATGGGATACACGCCACGATACAGACAGACGGTGTGGTTGGTCTTTTTGTGTCGCGACATGGCAAATACCGGAATTCCGGAACTGATTCTCGACATCCACAATGCTGTTTGACCAGACTCAGTCAAAGCGACAATAGCCTTGATATTGTAGTTATTAGCGATAAACATCGCGGACACGGCTATCGCTTCGGCCTTGAGATTGAAGCCTTCATTGACATAACGCTTTTCGGTCATCAGTCGTGGTTGTGATTCGGTCTCCCTGCAGATTCTGCTCATGGCCTCAATAACCTTGGCCGGGTGTTTACCCACAGCAGTTTCACCGGACAACATCACTGCATCCGTTCCATCGAATACAGCATTGGCGACATCAAAGACCTCAGCACGTGTCGGAATTGCGTTTTCGATCATGGTTTCCATCATCTGGGTCGCAGTAATAACGGCTTTTTTCTTTGCACGCGCTTGCATAATCAGACGCTTCTGTACAGGAGGTAACTGCGCATCCCCGATTTCCACACCCAGGTCACCACGAGCAATCATGATGGCATCCGTTGCATCAAGAATATCATTAATATTCTCTAATGCTTCGGTACGCTCAATTTTTGACACCATCAAGGCATTACCGCCAGCCTGCTCCATGAGCTTTCGTGCAGTCCGAATATCGTCACCACAGCGAGGGAAAGAGATAGCCAGATAATCAGCATCAATCTTTGCTGCCGAGACGATATCCAGCTTGTCCTTGTCTGACAGTGCTGGCGCTGACAAACCACCTCCGGCGAGGTTAATGCCCTTGTTATTGGACAGATCGCCACCGACGATGACTTTACAATTGATGCGGTTGCCTACTACTTCAGTGGCTTCCAGGACAATTCTACCATCATCAAGCAACAGTTTCGCCCCTGGTTTAACGTCTTTGGGTAAATCCTCGTAGACACAACCAACCTCGTGTTGATTACCGGCATCCGGCGCAAGATCGATATCGATCGCAAATGCTTCACCGGGAATCAGCTGGATCTTGTTGTCCCTGAACCGCGAAATACGAATTTTAGGACCTTGAAGATCGACCAGAATACCAATGATACGGCCTACTTTCTGGGATAAGTCACGAACCAGTTCAGCACGTTTGATCTGGGTCTCGGCATCGCCATGTGAAAAATTCAGGCGGACGATATCAAGACCGTTATCAATCATTGCTTTCATCACCTCCGGATCATCTGTCGATGGCCCCAGAGTGGCAACAATTTTGGTTCGTCTTAACAGGTTCATGTCCAGTTCTGTATTAATTGAACTCATTAAACCGCCATATATGCTTTAGTGGTATCCAGCATGCGGTTTGAGAAACCCCACTCATTATCATACCAGGACAATACTTTGACAAGATTGCCGTCCATCACTTTAGTCAGTGAAGATTCAAAAATTGAAGAAGCCGGATTATGATTAAAATCGAAGGACACCAAAGGTTCATCGTTGTAATCGAGAATATCTTTCAGTCCACCATTTGAAGCTGCCAGAACGATATTGTTGATCTCCTCAACCGATGTATCTTTTTTGGCTGTGAAGACCAGATCCACCAATGAAACATTAATGGTTGGAACTCGCACAGCAAAACCGTCCAGCTTTCCTGCCAGTTTTGGCAACACCAAACCGACAGCTGCAGCTGCCCCGGTTTTCGTTGGAATCATGGATTGAGTCGCTGATCGCGCCCGACGCAGGTCGCTGTGAAACACATCAGTCAGCACCTGGTCATTGGTGTATGAGTGAATGGTTGTCATCAATCCGCTTTCGACACCAATTGTATCGTCCAGAGCCTTAACCAGTGGAGCTAGGCAATTGGTTGTACAAGAGGCATTGGAGACAACTGTATCAGAGGCTTTCAAAACATCATGGTTAACACCATACACAATGGTTGCATCGACATCACTACCACCTGGTGCGGAGATCAAAACTTTCTTGGCACCTCCGGCCAGATGCGCTGATGCTTTTTGCTTATTGGCGAAAAAACCGGTACATTCATGAACCACATCAACACCCATCTCGGCCCAGGGTAATTTGGATGGGTCACGTTCTGCCAGCACTTTGATTCTGTCACCATTGACAATCATGGCATCGCCATCAACAGAGATTTCACCTGGAAAACGACCGTGTACAGTATCGTAACGGGTTAAATGTGCATTGGTATTTGCATCGCCCAAATCATTCACGGCAACAATTTGAAATTCATCTGTACGTCCCGATTCGTACAATGCTCTCAAAATATTTCTACCAATCCTTCCATAGCCATTAATCGCTATTTTGATTGCCATTCCTAAAATCTCCTTAATTGATAATATCTAATTTGTGTGTTGAGCAAGCATGATTGTTTACATCAGAGCTCAATAAACGGAATATGCCATCAGGGATTCAACTTACATTGAGTCGATCAATCAAGCTTGATGACAACAGTTGTTGCCGATAACAAGCACTGTATGACGATCAGAACCCTGATTTGCCCATGTCTGATAATTATTGTTATAGGGCCCTTGTTGACCTGGCGGGCTTCATGTAAAAAAAACGACTATTATCGCAAAGAACCATTACATTAGTCCAGAACCAGTCTGATCCTGACAGGAAATGATTCTTATTTGGCAATCAAGTTTTACACATCTACTTTGTAAAAAACCGTTAAGCGTAACATAATTTTTTTATCACAATAAATAACAGTGTAAAAATTCACTTACACCTTGTCAGCTCACTACAAAAGTCAGATAATCAGTCTGTTCGTGAATGACTACATCACTGAACCCGCTTATAGCTCCTGGGAAACAGCGATAACAAAACTTAATAAGGGGCATAGTGCGCCAGTTCGCATCGATGTTACCATTCCGCAATACATTGACTGGAGTTAATCTGGTTTATTGATCTTCAGATATGACCAGTGCTGCAGCCAACTCTGGCTTTCAAATAATAATCAAGAAGGGGAAACAGCATGAAAAAACTCGCAATATTGTCTCTCGCAAGTACTGCAATACTTGGTTTAGGTATCAACACAGTCATGGCAGCACCACCCTGCCCTGATATTTCTCACGCTCAATTGTCATCTGCTTTGAACAGATCGGTCCTTCCAACCAACGCCGTAACAAATGGTGGACTTGATTTCAATATGTGGGCAACTGTAGTATCTACTGATGGCACTGTGTGTGCAATTTCAAAATCCGGCCCCAATCTCAACGACCAGTGGTTGGGCAGCCGTCAGATTTCAGCACAAAAAGCCAATACTGCAATCTATTTCAGCACACCTGATCTGGCCTTATCGACAGCCAATCTGTATGCGCCAACTCAACCTGGTGGGTCATTGTTTGGACTGCAACTCAGCAATCCGGTCAATCCAGCAGTCGTTTATGCCGGAGACTCTGATCTGTACGGTACAGCAAATGATCCAATGGTAGGACAAAAACCCGGCGGTATTAATGTGTTTGGAGGTGGTCTGGCTTTATATGACCCGAATGGCACACTGGTTGGAGCAGTCGGTGTCAGCGGTGATACATCATGTGCAGATCACAACATTGCCATGCGCGTCAGAAACAAACTGGGTTACAACAATGTACCAGCAGGTGTTAACAACGGTACAGACAATATTATCTTTGATGCTGTGTCAGGCAATAACAATGGCGTCATCGACGGTTTTGAACACCCGGAATGCGGAAACAATGAGACTAGAGTCAACACCAATATCCAAAGCTTTTTTGACAATAATTAGTCACGCCACTGTCTGAAGCATTGTAATGTTTTATCCGGTTTCCGGTGATTTGGATGTCCAGGGCCGGATAATAACTAAGCAGTCTATGCAGCCAATATGAGTCGGGTTCTGGCACCCGGCTCATAGGTGTCATCCGTCTACAAAACCCCTTCCGTCTTAACTCTGTAATTCTTAACATGACATCGGTTAAACAGTCTGTTTCCGGCTTGGCTGTATGTATTGATTAATCTGTAGACTAAGAACACTGTTTTAACATCCAGCAGTATTTGCCCTGTTTCAGCTATGCAGCTTGTGGATTAGTTCATTTCACGTCTAATCGGTTGAACAAGAAAACTGATCAGCATTCGTCGTCGTCCAGTAATTTAACCGCAAATCGCATAGACCTGGTGATCAGTTGCTTCCTTTTCTTATTGTTTTTTTGCTGTTATAAGCATTGAGAATCATTGTATGTCAATAGAGTCGTCAACTTAATCAATCGCTCTGAAACAATACAATCGAACATAACCTCCATATCAACCGTACTGATTTTTACAACACAGATTTCGTTGTATCGCTCAGCAACCGACTCGCGAAACAATTCACTATCTGTTGCCAGTCAAAAGATAGAACGGTTCCCGGTTATTGAGTTTTTGCCATTGAATCATGGAGAATATCCATTGAGTTCGTTAGCATAGAGGCGGTATCAAGCAAAAAAAAACCGGCAAAAATCTGCCGGTTAGAGGGGGCCATCACTGGAGGAAACAATTACTTTCGCAACTCTGATGGCTAGTGCATCTTCAACTCACATCAATCTATCTATCTATCAACTATGATCTTCAATGATGGATTCACCATAATTTTTGTATACAAAACAATTAAAAACTCATGCCCAGCTGCAACCAGAATCGATCTGTATCTGTTCTGAATTCATCCGCTTCATAATGAGCATATTTGACCAGGACGCTGTAATGTTTACCAAATTTCTTGAGCGCCAGAGCATTGAATTCATGCCCGTAGTCAATATTGTGATTATCATCTGTAAAATTATGAAATACACCTAACAATTTAACGCCTTTCACAACAGTACTTACTGACACATAAATATCTTGTAGACCATCGGGCGGTGTCGCCAAAAACAAATCAGCCCAGCCGTTGAAAGCGTGCAGAGTTGACAGTGGAGTCTGGAAGCCGATACCGTTATCTGCGGATAATTGCTCAATACCGCCTTTCACTGTGACGCCGTGAATATCAAAACCGAGCTCTCCATTAAAGTAATCCGTCGAATAACTGACTGGATTTTTCTGAAAATCCCACTGGTGTGCATATTCAGCCTTATAAACCAGTTTGAGATTCTCCGCCAAAGGAGCCTTGCCCTGGAAATACAATCCGTAAGTATGATTCGCGCGTCTGAAACGTAAACTGTCAGCAGCGTCATCGTAGTCCAGCAAATACGCATATGCGGCAAGTTTGCCATATTCAAATCCAGTGTAGGATATATTTGTAATAAAGGTATCCATATTGACATTTTTGGAAAAAATGTCGCGTTGTTTCCAGATGTATGCAAAATCAAACGTTGTATCTGGCAACGTTGTATTGGTCAGACGGACTGAATCGTAAGTCTGTTCAAGTTGCCGCCATCCGACATTGCCGATAAAACGATCATTGTCCAGTTTAATCCGCTGCCTCCCCACCTTGAGTTTGGTATCAGGAATCCCTGCATATTGAACCCACAAGCGGTTAACTTCATGCCTTTCAGGATCGGCGACGACTCCACGGCTGGTATTGTTCTGATTGACCAGATTGTTGTATTTACTGGCAAAAACAGTCTGCACACCCTCATATTCAGCAAACGCTGTCAAACCATGAAATTCCGGAGTCAAATAACCGATTCGGATTCTGAACGGGTCGCCAAATCCTTCTTTGCGGTTAGTTGAATCATCAACGTATTCGAATCGCCAGTTCACATCGATGTTAATCTTACCGCCACCTATTTTCAGTGCATCTTCTATCTGTTGCTCAAAGCCTAGAACATCATCAGCCAGGCTTTGAAAAGAAATCGCTAACAGTCCCGAGAATAGACAAATTAACGTTATTTTTTTTCTGATTTTCATAACCACCTGCTCTCATCAATTATTGTTCGAATTACAATTTTGAATTAGTAAAGTACAATCAGTTTGATATTCTATTTACATTTACCCAGGATTAATTCCTGACTCAAATACTTAATATGATTTGTAAATACATTAAAAAATAGAATCATTATATATAATACTATAACTTAAATAATGATTTAATAAACAAGGATTTATTCCTAAAACTAAGCGCATGAAATTTTCCTTTATTACCATCCTGAAAGTTAGCCTATAAAAAGGAATTATTCCCTTTTTTATCAGGAATTTTTCCTTCATGCAGATCATTATAATTCCTCACTAAAGCTATTAATCAATAGATTTAACTCAGGAGTCTTTAATGTCTATATTTATTAATTTAATCTATCGCATTTATGTCTTTTCAAAAAGCAACTATTTATTAGTATTTTTAACGACATTAACCTTTTTTATAAGCAACACAGCAAGTGCTGCGGACAAACTGGAAAAAGAAGACCTCAAGTTCGGTTTTATCAAACTGACCGACATGGCTCCGTTAGCCATTGCCTATGAAAAAGGTTTTTTTGAAGACGAAGGATTGTATGTAACGCTCGAACCACAGGCTAACTGGAAAGTCTTGCTGGACCGGGTCATCGATGGCGAGCTGGATGGCGCGCACATGCTGGCGGGTCAGCCTTTGGGCGCAACCATCGGGTTTGGTACCAAAGCCGATGTCATCACTGCATTCAGCATGGATTTAAACGGCAACGGTATCACTGTTTCCAAAAAAATCTGGGAACAAATGAAACCATTAATTCCGGCTGACAAAAACGGCAAACCAATTCATCCAATTGACGCAAAATACCTGAAACCCATTGTCGATCAATACAAGGCAGATGGTAAACCTTTTAATATGGGCATGGTATTCCCGGTCTCAACACATAATTATGAATTACGCTATTGGCTGGCCGCAGGCGGTATTCATCCCGGTTACTATTCAAAAAGCGATATCAGCGGTCAGATCGATGCCGACGCCTTGTTATCGGTTACACCACCTCCGCAAATGCCAGCGACACTGGAAGCAGGCACCATTTACGGATATTGCGTCGGCGAACCCTGGAACCAGCAAGCAGTATTCAAAAATATCGGAGTTCCAGTGATTACAGATTATGAAATCTGGAAAGACAACCCGGAGAAAGTCTTTGGTGTTAGTGACAAATGGGCAAAAGCCAACCCCAATACCCATAAAGCGGTTGTCAAGGCACTGATCCGCGCAGGGAAATGGCTGGATGCTAACAATGGAGCCAACCGTCCTGAAGCTGTCAAAATCCTTGCCAAATCCGAGTACGTAGGAGCTGACTATGAAGTGATCGCCAACAGCATGACGGGCACGTTTGAATATGAGAAAGGCGATAAGCGTGCACTTCCTGATTTTAACGTGTTTTATCGTTATTTCGCGACTTACCCGTATTATTCCGATGCGATCTGGTATCTGACTCAAATGCGTCGCTGGGGACAAATTCCTGATCAGAAAACAGATGACTGGTATTTTGAAATTGCCAAAAAGGTCTACCGTCCAGACATCTATCTGGCAGCCGCCAAAGAATTATTAGCTGAAGGGAAAATCGCCAAGGAAGAAATTCCATGGGAAACAGACGGGTATCGTCCACCACAAAGCGAATTTATCGACAAGATTACTTTCGATGGACACAAACCAAATGCTTACCTCAAGCAATTCACAATCGGTTTAAAAGGGGCTGATACAGTCAAATAAAACATTCAAGAATAAACATTTATTAATAAAGCAGCGCAGACAAAAGTCTGCGCTTTAAAGAATTAAAGGTGTCATCATGGTCGCACAAACTGCAGAATATATGGATAACGATTCAAATGCTGCAAATCAGGAAAATCCTGAAACTCAGGATAAGCAAAATAATTCTGACTTAACAACAGCTCATCAAACCGCTGACAGCCATCCCGTTTTGAAAACCGAGGCCAGGCAGAGTCAGGATCAGCACCAAAGTAAAGTCAACATATCGACTAAAATTGTTAATTTCCTGGATTTAATCGGTTTTACCTGGTTTATTCCTATTGTCAAACTGCTTGCCGGTGAAAGCCCGGCAGAGCAATTCAAACAGATTATCCTAACCATTGGAATTCCGGTACTTGCATTCATGGTCTTCCTGGTTCTTTGGAGCTGGAGTGCCTCAAAAATTCAAACCAGTCTTGGCGCTATTCCTGGCCCTGTTGCTGTCTGGCAGGAAGTTGGATCTCTTGTCGACGACCACTACAAGGAAGCTGAGAAAAAAGAAGCGTTTTTCGAGCGTCAACGCAAGCGAAATGCAAAAAAACTCGCTGAAGACCCAAACACCCCAGTCAGAATTCGACCCTATACCGGTAAACCAACTTACCCGGAGCAAATCATGACAAGCTTATGGACCGTGTTTGCCGGTTTTTTTCTGGCCACTCTGGTCGCAGTTCCGCTCGGGATCTTGTGTGGATCCAGTTCACTGATTAATTCTGCACTTAACCCGATGATCCAGATTTTCAAACCGGTCTCCCCGCTAGCCTGGTTACCGATCGTCACCTTGATTGTCAGTGCCTTGTATGTTGTCGAAGGCGAACCGATGTTCACCAAGTCGTTTCTGGTATCAGCGATAACCGTGACCTTGTGTTCATTGTGGCCGACTTTAATCAATACCGCTGTTGGTGTGGCATCCATTGACAAGGACTTGATGAATGTCTCCAAGGTATTGCAACTGGGTTGGTGGCAAACTGTTCGAAAAATTGTTATTCCCAGTTCCCTGCCATTAATTTTCACCGGTCTGAGATTATCACTGGGAGTTGGCTGGATGGTGTTGATCGCTGCCGAAATGCTGGCTCAAAATCCAGGTTTGGGTAAATTCGTCTGGGATGAATTCCAAAACGGCAGTTCACATTCACTTGGCAAAATCATGGTTGCTGTGTTTACTATCGGCATTATCGGTTTTCTGCTGGATAGAATCATGCTTTCCCTGCAAAAAATCTTCAGCTTTGGCGAAGCCCGATAAAGGAGTTTATACATGTCATTTCTAGCATTAAGTCAGGTAAGTAAATCCTATGGCTCCGGCGCCAATAAAACAGAGGTACTAAGTGATATCAATCTGAACATCAGTGAAGGTGAATTTGTCGCTATTGTGGGGTTTTCGGGTACCGGAAAAACCACCTTGATATCGACCATAGCCGGTTTGATTAAACCGGATTCAGGTAGCATCAAACTCAATGGCGAAGTGGTTACTGGCCCCAGTGCAAAGCGAGGCGTAGTCTTTCAAAGTTACTCGTTAATGCCATGGCTGACTGTATACGGAAATGTGGCGATGGCCGTGGAGACAGTTTATCCTGAATACAGCAAAGAACAGATTCGCCAACACACCGAAAAATACATCGAACTGGTTGGACTGAGCCATGCTATCCAGCGTCGACCAGCAGAATTGTCAGGCGGTATGCGTCAACGGGTCAATGTTGCCAGAGCATTGGCAGCCGGCCCTAAAATATTATTACTCGACGAACCGCTGAGCGCACTTGATGCATTGACCCGTGCCAACTTACAGGATGAAATCGTCCGAATCTGGGAACACGAAAAGAAAACTGTTGTGCTCATCACTAATGATGTCGATGAAGGTTTGATTATGGCTGATCGCATCATCCCGCTGAATCCTGGTCCAAATGCGACCTTTGGCCCTGAGTTTGTGGTTGACCTGCCACGCCCGCGTGACCGGACCGCAATGAACCATGATGAAAGATTTAAATCTTTGCGCAGCTCGATCACACAATATCTGATGCAAGTCGGCATTGTAGAAACTTCGCAAACGAATGGTAATATCATACAGTTACCTGACATTAAACCGAATACCGCCAGCGATTTTGAGCGCCAAACGGATCAATCAAAACGTGTTGACAACAAGACAGTCAACCAGCCCGCACCGGACCCCGAAACACCGGATGTGTTAAAACCCTATCAGGACAATCTGGGTGAACGCAAATATCTGGAATATTTTAATCTGAGCAAGGTGTATCCGACGTCTAAAGGCCCGTTAACCGTCGTCGAACAATTCAATCTGAACATCAGCAAAGGTGAATTTATCTCGATTATCGGCCATTCCGGTTGCGGGAAATCTACCGTGTTGTCGATGACTGCGGGGCTCAATACGATCAGCGACGGAGGCATCGTACTTGATAAAAAAGAAGTCAATGCTGCGGGACCGGATCGTGCCGTGGTGTTCCAGGCTCCCAGCCTTTTCCCGTGGATGACATCGTTTGAAAATGTGTCTCTCGGAGTCGAACGCGTGTTTCCCCATGCCACCATCCAGGAACGTAAAGATATCTGTGAGTATTACCTGAGCAAGGTTGGTCTTGGCGATGCCTTGCATAAAAAAGCTTCTGAATTATCCAACGGCATGAAACAGCGAGTCGGTATTGCCCGAGCGTTTGCTTTATCACCAAAATTATTATTACTCGACGAACCGTTTGGAATGCTCGACTCATTAACCCGGTGGGAACTCCAGGAAGTATTGATGGAAGTCTGGACTCGCACCAAGGTCACAGCCATTATGGTTACTCACGACGTTGACGAAGCCATTTTGCTGGCAGATCGCGTGGTAATGATGACCAACGGACCAAGAGCCAACGTCGGCAAAATCATGGACGTCAACCTGCCAAGACCAAGAACCCGTAAGTCACTGGTCTCACATCCTGATTATTACGCCTACCGGGAACAGTTACTGACGTTTCTTGAATCGTGTGATTGAGTTCAGGCAATCACACGCTTGTCATTGCACAAGAATTCTTATTGCCAGCACGTCCTTCTTAATCTTAACCACAACACAATGAAAAATTGTAATACCTGTTAACAATGAGACCCGGGTCTGATGTTTAATCCTTGTATATCAAGATCGTATTTTAAAAAAAGACAGTGTCATCAAACAAGGGAATACAGCGACACTTGTTTAACCAAACATCATTGATATATACATCATCAGTACCAAGATCAACGGTTTCGATCATGCGCATCAAGCAAGCGTACCGATGTTTTTCAAGGTGTCGTAAATCGTTGCAATCCGAACCATTTCAGAAATTTTTGAGACATTGAATTTCGAGAATATACGATTGCGATGATTTTCTACTGTCCGGTGGCTGATTTTCAACAGATTGGAAATCTTCATGGCACTATAATCTCTCAATATCATGTCAAGAATTTCCCTTTCTCTCACCGTTAATTTTAAGCGATTATCTCGATACATTAACCCGGTTTGAATTGTCTGCTGAATCTGGTTGTCAGCTTCGATTGCTTTTTGTATCAGTTCGAAAAACTGGCTTGCAGCAAATGGTTTTTTGATAAAGCCAAAACCACCTGAGTGCATGGCATCAACAATTAACTCATGCTCGATTTTGGTTGAAGTAAAAATACAGGGATGAAAGACATCTTGCTTCCGTAATCGCCGCATTAACTCCATTCCGCTGAAATCCGGTAGCAGGAAAGAAATCAAAAAACAGCAGGGGGAACTGAACTGGCCTTGCCTTAACAAATCTACCGGAGAAACAAAATCACGACTGAAAATATTGATTGTCGTCAATAATTGCCGGTCAAGCTGTTAGCAACGACATCTGCATTGACAATATAGACAGTTGGTAGTGTTTCCATTGCTTCATCCAAAGCGAAATCATAAATTAAGTAGAACTACTCAGTATAACGAGTAGCTCTACTCTTTCTCGGTATTTTGTATTCTTTTACAATAACAAGGTCAAAAAACAAGTTTGCTCCCGGCACTTATAACCCACCAAAAATTCTGTTGGTGCAAAAATAGTTAATTTACTGATTGACAGAATGAATGTTGAACATAAAAGAGGCATTGATCCAGCTCTATCCAAGTAATCCGAAGACCTGAAAACAGACAACTCTTTAATACAGCTCAACTGCTACATCCAGGCAGCGATACATCGGTATTTCGGCAGCGCCAGACGGATCCAGCAAACATACAGAACACCAGGAATTTACCGCTTTTCAAATCCGATTTTTTTATTTTCCCTAAAACAGTATTTTGTATGAACAATAAAGAACGCAAAACAGAACTGAAGAAAAAAGCCGAGCAATTGGTTAACTACCAACAAAAAGACGTTGAAAATATCAATTCTGATGAAATACAGCGAATATTATATGATATGCATGTTTATCAGATTGAATTGGAAATGCAGAATGATGAACTGGAAAAAACCCAACGCGAGCTGGAGATTTCTCGTAACCGTTACCATCATTTATACCATCAGATACCAATAGGGAATGTCGTTATTGATCGTCATGGATTTATTGAAGATTCTAACCAGTTTTTCTGTCAGATGCTGCAATCCCAACGATCCGATTTAATTAAGCTGCATTTCTCTACATTAATTGTCAACGACGATAAAAATCAATGGATTAATCGCTTTGATGCATTTTTTAAATATCCTAATCAAAAATCAATGGTACTCAGAATCAAGGGAAATCTGAATACTCCAATCCATGTCAAATTACTGGGGTCAAGACAACGATCCGAAGATTTCGAAGTTTCATCTGGATTAATTGATGCGCAAAAGCTGATTATTTCGGTTACTGATGTCAGTGATATTGTATCGAAAAGCCAATCAACACACTAAACCCAATGGCAAACACCCCGATTCAGGAAAATAACAAATCATACATTGTTGGTATTGGTGCTTCTGCCGGCGGATTGGAGGCGATCGAGTCTTTTTTCAAAAAAATGCCAGCCGACAGCGGTATCATTTTTGTTGTGGTTCAGCACTTATCGCCCGATTACAAGAGTTTAATGGCCGAACTATTGTCCAAGCATACCGCCATGCCAGTGCATCGCATCGAAGACGGTATGGAAGCCAAGCCCAACAATATATACCTGATTCCACCTCGCAAAAACCTGAGCATTTTCCATGGCCGCTTATTGCTAAGAGAACAAATTCGCACTGAAGGCCTGAATTTACCCATCGATCTGTTTCTTTTATCGTTGGCTGAGGATTGCAATGAAAGCGCCATCGGAATCATTCTGTCCGGCACCGGCAGTGATGGAACCCGCGGTATTCGCGCCATCAAGGAGCGTGGCGGCATGGTCATGGTGCAAGATGAAGAAACTGCAAAATTCAATGGTATGCCGAACAATGCCATCGCAACCGGTCTGGCCGATTTCATTCTGGCTGCGGACGAAATGCCCGTTCAATTGTTGTCGTTCATCAAACACCCTTACTCCAGCACCCAGCAATCTGATACGATCGACGAGGGTGAAACCGACTTATCGCGCATCTTTGCGTTGCTAAGGGAAAAAACCAAAGTCGATTTCACCTATTACAAACCCAGCACTGTACTGCGGCGTATTGAACGCCGGGTCTCCATCAATCAACTCAATGATTTTTCCGAATATGTCAGTTATCTGGAATCCAATACGCCGGAAATCACAACACTGCATCAGGAGTTGTTAATCGGTGTCACTTCATTTTTCAGAGATGATTTCGTATTCGAGAATTTTAACAAACAATGGCTGCCGGAACTGGTCACCCAGCTCCACAATGAAGAACTCCGGGTCTGGGTATGCGCGTGTTCGACAGGTGAAGAAGCCTATTCAATCGCCATGTTACTGGCTGAATATCAGGAACGTTCTGAACACTATTTACGAGTCAAGATTTTCGCAACCGACATTGATCAGGTTGCCATCGAAAAAGCCAGTGTCGGGTTGTATCCGGAGAGCATTGCTGCCGATGTCCCACCTGATTTACTGAGCAAATATTTCATTCGTCATGACGATAATTTTCAGGTCAGCCAGCGGATTCGTGAAATGGTGGTATTCGCCCAGCATAATATGATCAAAGACCCTCCGTTTACCAATATCAATTTGTTGAGTTGCCGCAATGTGCTGATTTATCTGCAACCGATTCTGCAGAAAAAGATTCTCGAACTGTTTAATTTTTCTCTTAACAAAAACGGTTTGCTGATCCTTGGTACCAGTGAAAGCATCGGTGAAATGGTGGATTATTTTGACAATGTCGATTCCAAATCCAAGGTCTATCTGTCCAAAGGCAAGTATAAACCTGTCGCCATGCATACTCGGCATGGAACAGTAGTGAACGATTTTCAGCCCTCGTTCACCAATTCACAAAAGGGTTCGCAAGACCGCTATTTCGATGACCGCACTCTGGAACGCTTCATCAATGGGATCAAGAACGACATTTTGCCGTTTACCCTGATCGTTGATGAATCATCACAGGTATCACATATTTTCGGTGAGGCCAAAGATTATCTGACTTATCCCAGCGGCAAGATCAATCAGGATATTACTAAAATGGTGAT
>JAHZJL010000184.1 GCA_022600935.1 Gammaproteobacteria bacterium | reverse complement strand
TGTGTATTTAAAAACGACGCTGCATCATTAAAAAAACGCCCGTAATCGTTAAACCCGTGCAAAGCGATAATCACAGCTTGAGGAGAAGCAGTTCCAATCCATCGGTACAACGGTAGTCGCGCACCATCTGCGGTAAAAAAAGCGTCTTTGCTTAAAAAAGGCTCCTGGATATTCGGACCTGGTTTATACGCAATGGGCGCACAGGCTGATGCAAGCACAACAATATTGATTAAAACCAAAACTCGTAACATCATTTGCCGTACCCTGCTAACTCAATAGTTTCCTTGATGACACTCAACCTAAAGAATAATATATATAGCACTGTCGAGAAATACATTACAGTTTAACGCGATCACTATATAATCAGGGGCTTTATGTTTTAGACAACTGGATTAATAGATTCGTGACAGTAAAAATTGCCTTGCTTAGCAACCCCAAAAGCGGACGGCACGCACATCTTTCGACAATATCGCAGCTTGTTGCCGACGAAACCTCAATTCGACACATAAAAGCCGAGAATATGGATCAATTTCAACAGTTTGTTGAGCAATTAATTCAAGACCCTGTTGATATTATCGCCATTAATTCGGGTGATGGAACCATCCATGCACTTCTGACTCTACTTCTGACACGTCTTGAGCACATTCCGGTTGTGGCATTGCTAAAAGGCGGCACTACAAATATGACTGCTGGTGATGTCGGCATCAAAGGCTCTAATGTTTGCGCGACTAAAAAACTGATCAAATGGTTAAACAATCCACAACGGATCAGTGAAACAGTGTCGCGCCCGGTCTTAAAGATTGAGTGGGACTCTACTGCCTCCCCACAATGTGGCATGTTCTTTGGAGTCGGAGCAATCATCCAGGGGCAGGACTATTTTCATGCTCATGTTGTTAAAAAAGGTTTGCGAGACAGCATCGGTCCGGCTCTCAGCGCTTTGCGTATCTTTATGGGAATGTGCATGAATGACCAGACAGTCTTCACTCCTTCCAACATGGATATTTGCGGCTTTCCAACGTCTGACCAATCAACATTGAATCAAGATCCGGTACTGAAATCCAGCGGACTGCATATTCTGGCGTTCGCCAGTAGCCTGGAACGCCTGTTTTTGGGTATCCGTCCATTCTGGGGGCCGAGCCGGGGAAAATGGCATCTCACCGCAGTTGGTTATCATCCAGACAACTACTCGCTATTCCGATTGTTGCCGTTTTTCAGAGGCAAACCAACATCTCAGATGATCTCGTCAGGCTATCACAGCGCCAGGGTCAATCAAGCGGTTATCAATATTGACGGTGAATTTACAATCGATGGAGAGCGTTATACCACCCATCCCGGACATAACGAGATCAGGATTTCTCATGCCGGTAATATTAATTTTTTACAGTTATAATCACAACATACCGAGACACCCGGACAATCGATTGACTAGCACATGAAGCAGCAACTTTTGACATTTATCGAAGACCAGATCACTCAACCAGCAAGCCCAGCGCTGGAAGCCGTCAAAAACAGCTTGCTGGAGATTTATCCAGGTGCAGTACAGGCCATTCTGTATTATGGCTCATGCCTGCGAAGCAACAATCCATTTGATGGACTGGTCGATTTGTATGTTCTCGTGAATCAATACCCCAGGGCTTACTCCAAACACCCATTACTGACGTTATCCAACCGCGTGCTGCCTCCAAATGTGTTCTATCTTGAAACACCGACCCAGCAGCAAATCATCCGCTCAAAATATGCGGTGTTTACAGTGGATGATTTTGCAAAAGCCTGCTCCAAGGCCTGGTTCAATTCCTATATCTGGGGACGCTTCTGCCAGCCAAGTCGCTTGCTGTATGCACATGATAACAACATCGTAGAAACACTCGGGTCTGCATTGAGTCAAGCGGCCATTACATTTACTGCACGTGTGACACCCGCTCTTGATTCAAGATTCAACAGTGAAGTGTTTTGGTCAACTGGTCTCTCCTTGAGTTACCGGACTGAGTTGCGCCCTGAGCAAACTGGCCGTGCCCTGGAAATCTATCATTACGATCAAAATTATTACGATTCATTGACCGAGTCGCTAATGAATCTCACCAATGCAGGCACCCTGATTTTGGACGATACCACCAGAGCCTATCAAAATCAGGCCAATCCATGGCAGCATAAACTTTGCCAGTTAACCTGGGCGATTCGCCGCATTCAGGGCAAAAGCCTGTCACTTGCCCGTTTAATCAAGGCTGCGTTCACTTTTCAGGGTGGTGTGGACTATATCGCCTGGAAAATTGAACGACACTCCGGCGTGAAGATCAATGTAACAGACAAACTGCGCCGCTACCCACTCATTTATGGCTGGGCAGAGCTGTGGCGATTGCATCGCCAAGGGGTGTTGCGCTCCTGATCAATTCATCCAGTGACTGAAATCACGATTCAGCAATACTTCCAGCTTTTTAACATCATCGCGAAATGCTTCAATCAGAATTTTGCGCATGGCGTCATCCAAAGGCTTGCGTTCTTCTCTAACCCTGTTTTTTACAATCAGGGTTTTACGTAAACGCATCCACCAGTTTTTTTTACCTTTTTGCTTGCGTTTTTCCTGTTGTTGCAAGGTTAACAGAAAATTGGCTACCCGTTTCGGCGGTCGTTTTAATAGACGCTGCAGAAAACGAAAACGGATAGTTTCATGCTTGCCCTTGCGTGGAAACTCGGTGCGACCATCATATTCAATACTCAGAAAACTCAATACTTTCTTGTATTCAGACAGGGTATCTTTAGCAAAATCATCGAACACGACAACATGAACCCTGTCAAGGCCGACCAGCTCAAACAAACGCTCCAGATATTTACCAAGACTGCCGACTTCCTTGTATTGAAACAAATCCGGGTCGTGACAACGTCTGGGTAACTGTTCGCCACGTGCCCTGGCTTCCTGCAATCCCCAGGCAACCTGAAAATCCTGCTGATCTTCTTCAACCAGCTTCAAGAGGCGGGCATGATAGGAATAGATCATATCCACAGGATTTCTGACACTCACGATAAATCTTGCATCTGGATTCAGGTTGATAATTGTCTTCAATGCCTGCTCTGAATATAGATACGAGACCGATCCTTCACCACAGACCAGATGTTCATCAGTACGGTGAAAAAAGAACCGCTGGATATAATCACGTTCCAGATTCACTTGTCCCAGCAGCTTAATCAGAATTGAAAAAAAATGCGGTTCCTTGGGCTTTGAAAAACAGATTTTGGGATGTTTCGACAGGTACTTGGACATCGCTGTCGTACCACAACGTGGTGCTCCAACTAAAAAGAAAGTCGGGAAAAAACTGATATTTTCAGAATCAATACTGGTATAAGGTGTTCCCGCTTCAGTACTCACTGACAATTGCACTCCTTTATGATTGTCAATCCCGCATCTGATAGCGGGCAAAATGGCTCATTATGACCTGATCGTTTTTAAATCACAAATCACGACTGTTTGTGTTTAGTGCTGAATGAGTACTTGCTAAAATGTAAGCCGAATCTATTCATTCTACCCACTCCTTCGGCTTAACAGAATGGTGTTGATTGGATATACTCACTTGCACTTTATCTAACAGGTTTTTCTCTCAAATATGAAACCAACTGTTTTTATCCATACCAATCACAAACAAAAAATCGGCGCACTGGTTGCGGCATATGCTTTAAAACGCAATACAAACCATGCTGATCAATTTGATGTCAAAATTCTTGATACCGCTGATTACCCGTTTCTGAAACACCAGGAAGGTAAAAGTTATTTACGAGATGGCGTTAAACGTGTCTGGCTCTATGAAGATTTGCAATCCTTTACACCGTTACGTTTTATTCCTCCCGAATATATGGGATATGAGGGTCGTGCGGTTGTCATTGATCCGGATATTTTTGCAGTTGCCGATATCTGGGATTTGTTAAACCGTGATATGCAGGGCAAAGCGATTATTTGTCGGGCGCGCTCCGGCCCCAAGGGATTGATTGATCGTTGCCTGGCCAGCAGTGTGATGCTGCTGGATTGCTCAAAACTGAAACACTGGCAATGCCAAACTCAGTTCCATGAATTGTTTGAAGATCGGCGTGATTACAGCAAATGGGTTTGTCTGAAAATGGAAGACCCGGACAGCATTGGTTTTTTTGAAAATGAGTGGAATGACTTTGATAAATTCACGCCTCAAACCAAATTGCTGCACAACACCCGGCGTTTGACACAACCCTGGAAGACCGGCCTGCCAACCGATTGGCGCCCTGCTGAACGATTTCGCCTGTTTCCGCCACTTGGCTGGTTAATGCGGGCACGACGTCATTTTTTTGGTGAATACGGGTTACTGGGAAATTACCGAGCTCATCCAGACCCCAATCAGGAACGTCTGTTTTTCGGCTTGCTTAAAGAATGTCTGGAACAAGGGATTATTACAAACAAACAACTCGACGAAGAAATCGCCAGTAGCCATGTCAGAACAGATGCTTATCAGGTACTCGACAAAACTGAGTCACTGCTACCCGCACCATTGACAATTCCTTTGTAATACAAACACTTTAAAAATGTTGAGCCCGGGTTTCAGGCAAACCTATCAAACCCGGGTAAGTGTTTAATGAATCTTCAGCTCGGAAATTTGCAACCTATAAAATGGACTTCTACCCGTCTTCCTGGCTCTTCTCGCTGCCATTTTTGGAGACGTCTTTATTTTGACCATCAACAATGTTGCTGTTCAGCGGCTTGACAAATTTTAACGTCATCCGGTCTGATTCACCAATCGCCAGATAAGTATCCTTGTTTTTATCCTTGAGGCGCAATGTTGGCGGCAGGGTCCAGACTCCGGCCGGGTAGTTTTTTGTATCCTTGGGATTGGCATTGATTTCTGATGTTGCCAGTAGTTTAAATCCTGCTTTTTCCGCCAGTCCAATCACATAATCCTCCCTCACATAGCCGGATTTTGCTTCAGGATCCTGGGGCTTGTCGTTTGCAGCCCGGTGCTCAACCACGCCTAGAATGCCTCCTGGCTTCAGTGCGTCAAACATGGATTTAAAGACCAGATCAACATGGCCGGATTTCATCCAGTTATGGACATTACGAAATGTCAGCACACGGTCCACTGTCCCTGCAGGTGCCAATGCAAGTTTTTTTGGCGGCTCCAGCTCGGTAATCCTGACTTTACCGTAAACATCGATGCGTTTTGAGGCTTTTCTGAAAAATCTGTTGTATGACGACCTGAAGTAACTAATCTCTGAGTCTTCAGCAAAATGCGCGGCATACAACTCACCTTTATCACGTAAATAAATTGCCAGTATCTCAGTATACCAACCACCTCCTGGCCACACTTCAACGACTTTCATGTCCGGCTTGACTTCAAAAAACTCTATCGTGTCTGCTGGATGCCGGTAACGGTCTCGGGTAATATTTGCAGGAGTGCGATGATCTGAGTACAGTACATTTCTCCATGCTTGATCGCGATCGACTTGATCCTGGTCTGCACGAACTGATGCCCATGAACACCACACAATTAAACTCAGGAATAACAGGTTTTTCTTCATAAACTATCCATTACTAGAATCCAATGACTATCTATATTAGACTGTTATTTTAAAAATTGCACTGACAATAATATATCAGTTTTGTTACTAATTGTAATTTCTTTTCCACTCTGACACCAGACTGACCTGTCATACTATTTACTCAGATTTTTTCTTGATTTATCTTTGTGTTTAAACGACTTACCGTATACCGAATCACAAAACAACAGTCGTCGATTAAACAATAAAAAAGCCGTTAGTTCTGACAGGGAACTAACGGCTTGACAATAAGGATTACATGACTCTGACTCAAGTCACATATACAGGGTTATTTTCAACCCTGTATCGTTCTATTCATGCTTGCAGTATTATTCACAAGCATTGATGTAACATACTGTTTTACATCATCAATTCAACATCAGAATGACACATCCCACTGGAACCTGACACGCTGATCTGCTATGTTTTTAGCAAGAAACGCATCCTCCAGGGTCAAATGAGAGAAATCCAGTGTCAACTTATTATTATGCCCACTGATAAAGTAGTTAATTGCGCCGGTAAATTCCTCACGCGTATTGGTCAATGCAATATTGGTTGCATTCGGTTCATCGACAAACGCATACCGGAATGCCAGTTCCAGTTTTTCCGGCACGACAGGTATCAAGTCATGAAAGAAATAACCAACCTGAGCGTAACTGCCTTTTAAATGGCTTTCAGTTTTATTGACACGATCAGTCACCCGTTTCCAGTGAAATTCCTGTTGCAGTGCAAAACCGCGCCATTTAAACGCTGCTTCCTGCATCATTTGCTGGACTTTAAATTGTCCTTCTTGAGCATCACTCACCCGGGAAAATCCATCCAGGTTTCCACAACCACCGGATGACCAGCGCGTACATTTACCAATTGTTGTCGCACCTGCAAAAGCCAAACTACCGGTTGGTTCCTTGGTGTATTCAACATCTGACTGACGCCATTTCAAATCACGACCCAGGAAATTCCATTGCAATCGTCCCATGTACATCATGTCGCTATCATCATTTTTAACACCGCGACCTTCGCCATTAAATGCACCAATAAAATAACTCATGTCTCCAGGAGTTCCTGCAAACAGTCGCCCGAATGCCATGACACCCATTTGCCGGTCTATTGTAAAAATGCGGTTAACAATCGAGCGCTCAACAAAAGTCTGGCGACCGGATGAATCCACACGCTCACGGTTGTAATTGATTTTCCATTGCCCTGCCCGGAACGCCAGCCATTCAAATTTATCTATGGTTGCCCGCCAGTCAATCAAACGTACCCCGGCATCTTCCGGTTCGCCATCGGCATTACGGGTCGGTTGTAAATCCACTTCGAAATAATACTTGAGCCAGGGCTTGTATCCATGGCCACCGATTTTCATACGCACACGACGCAATTCAAACGTGCTTTCATCATTGCGCTCAAAATGACTGACCTGGCGTGGATCTGAACGATGCGGATTGCTGTAACGCATTTGTGCACGCCACTGTATATTTGTCGCCCAGTTCCCATCACGACTGGATAACTTAAATCCCTTTTCGCCATAACCGACTTTAACCGGAAATTCGTCATCAAATTTCTGCGCCAGCTTCTGGTCGATTTTTTGCTCAATGGTAACCGGATCAGCCCCTGGTATAATTTGACTTGCTGGTTGCCGGGTTTGTTGTTGGACAGCAGCCAACTCATCTTCATTGATCAACCCCTTTTCAAGAAGAAGTTGCTCAATCGATAACCCCTGCTCTACCCTGGACAACTCTTGCTGGGAAATCAGCCCCTTCTTCATCAGCAGTTTTCCGAGAGCTGAAGACTCACTTGCCGACACGGAAGAAACAAACAAAACAAATACAATAACAAGACATATCAGCTTGTTACCTGTGAATAATGCACGCATTCATGTGCCCCCGATGTGTTGTTTTAAAAATGAGCCGAGATTATATGACAGAAATATTACACTTTTATGACATATGACATTTTTATGACCTGGTTTTAAAGCCAGTTAACAACTTTAGGGCAGATTTGTGTCCAGGAAATAACAGTTTGATGATGATTCGATAACAACTGACTGAGCCAGCGTCCAGACAGTCTGGATGGTGGTTGATGAACTGGAACAGTCATTGATGACGCTTTACACTGATGTCATTCAACAACTCAAGATTGTTTGCTATGGTTGATTTCTATATTCAGAAGCCGTCTTTATGGATAAAAATCCACTGAGCTCAGAGAACTGACACGAGACATCTGTGTAGCACCACATTTAAACAATGGTTTGCATTGACGTGAAGTCATAAAAATTGAGCCTGAAATTCAGGCTACAGGATAATGCACATATACAATCCAGATCATGCCACAAATCGGGGCAATCCCCTGGAATGGTTTAACCAGTATCAGCCAAGGCTTTAATGCCAACGGCCTGTCTGACTTGCTTTAATAAAGGTATGCTGTAGGATCGGGCTTTGTCAGCGCCTTGTTGCAGAATGTTCTCGATGTTATCCGGTTGTTGAATCAATTCGTCATAACGTTTTCTGGCATCCATGAAATGATTGTTCAAATGTTCGAATAACAATTGTTTCATTTCACCCCAGGCTATCCCGTCAGCATAGAGTTGACGAACGTCTTCGACTTGTGAATCAGTTGCAAATGCCCGGTAAATGCTGAATAACGTGCAACCTTCAGTTTGTTTGGGTTGACCGGGTTCCAGGGAATTGGTTTTAATCTTCATGATCAATTTCCTGAACTTCTTTTCCGGCAAAAAAATCGGGATGGTATTGTTATAGCTTTTGCTCATTTTCCGTCCGTCCAGGCCGGATAACACTGCTGAATCCTCGCCAACGACTGCTTCTGGAAGAACAAACGTTTTACCGTAGATATGATTGAAACGACCGGCAATATCACGAGCCATTTCAATGTGCTGAATCTGATCTTTACCAACTGGGACCCGGTTGGCATTGAACATCAGAATGTCGGCAGCCATTAATATCGGGTAATTGAACAGACCCATGGTGATACCTTTGTCCGGGTCGGACTCACCTTTCTCCTCATTGTCAGCCACTGCCGCCTTGTATGCATGGGAGCGGTTCATCAAGCCTTTGGCTGTCACGCATGACAAGACCCAGGTCAATTCTGTTATTTCCGGAACATCGGTCTGTCGATAAAACACGGCATTCTCGGTATCCAATCCCAAAGCCAGCCAGGTCGCAGCAATTTCACGACTGGACAGGTGAACATGGGCAGGGTCCTGACATTTAATCAAGGCATGATAATCAGCGAGAAAATAGAATGCCTGTACATTGGAATCATGACTGGCTGCAATCGCAGGTTGAATAGCGCCAACATAATTACCAAGATGCGGAGTGCCTGTTGTTGTAATACCGGTTAGAACAATTTGTTTTGTCATGAGTGTTGGTTGTTATCTGATTAAAAATGATACGAGCTCTGTAAAAACACCATATTGTACTGAATTGAGACTGCAAAGTGCGAGCAGTTCACAATGTCTTCAATTGATAGCAGTATCTACCATGTTATAAAAAAACAAACTGGATCAAGGTGTCATTCAATTCACTGCCTATCCACAACTGAAGCTTGTGGCGATGTTGAACGAAAAAATATCTTGTTTACTGGATGAATTCCTTGAATCAACAGATTCGATTCACTCTGAAAACTGATATCGTTTACAATGTCGGCTAAACTCAAATTATCGATAACAGTAACTATTTTTGTGATTCCAAGCTGACCTGAATGATTAAAGAACAACGATTGACGACCCGTCACAGCAGTGATTCCGGACTACATTTCTCAATACCCGGAACAGACACACAATTCGAGGGAGAATGCATCAACATTAGTAATAATGGTATTTTAATCAGCTCGAAGAGTCCTGTTAATCCAGGACATGTGATTTCAATTTGTCTGAACAACGAGACTATGGCCAGTCCTCCTCTGAATATTCTGGCAAAAACAATCTGGTCCAAACAACAGCCTTCCGGATATTGTCATATCGGCGCATCAATTAAAGTGGTTATGGCAGCAAATGACGTGAACAATGTATAGAATCACCAAATCCATCAATTTCTGTTATGGCCACAGACTCATGAAGCATTCAGGAAAATGCCGTCACCTTCATGGCCATAGTGCAAGGGCTGAAATTACCTTGCAAAGCCAGACCTTGAATGACCAGGCTATGGTTATGGATTTTTCAATGCTCAAACAAATCGCAGGCGAATATATCAACGAAAATCTTGATCATAATCTGTTATTGCATGAGGATGATCCATTGTGTCAATTATTGACTGAGCAAGACGAGCGCTTTTACAGCCTGCCGCAACATCCAACTGCTGAATATATCGCACAGATGATTTACGAATTTTGTAAAGTTCAAAACATGCCGGTTATACAAGTAACCTTATGGGAGACTGAATCAGCCAATGCCTGTTACACTGGAGAGCATTCACTCACCAACCAAACCATGCTGTTATCAACATGAGCCAGCTCAACCCCATCAACAAATCTTTTTGCCTGCAACAGCTCTATGAATCGAACTATCGCAAGCTGCAACAGTTGATACCACAATTACAAACCATTCAATCCACCAGTCTGCTTGCCCCTACAAACAATAAGCCATCTCTGCATTTACAGATATTGGAAAAAAACAGATATACCCTGGATATCCAGTTAAGTTACCAGTCTCAATTTGATGTCAAACAACCTATCTTCGAAGAGATGTTGCACATTCGCATTTACCTGGACTGTAAAACAGCAGAAATTCTCTCAAAACCTCTTGGTCTCCATGCTGTACCTCCGGTTGACTACCCAAAAGCAGCTCTGGACTCGAAATGGCCCGCTAATTACCTGCTTGATAAATGGTTGACTCATTGCCTCTGTCAAGGCTATCGATTGATTGAATTTCCTCAGTATCAGGTCATTCCAGCCTGAACACTGGCTTTCTGGTCGACATCAATCTTATAATGATTGTCCAACATCTGTTAAACCTCACGAGTTGAATTCCACTTGCATCCTGTATTTTCCAAACGAATCTCCAATATCGCAAACAGTCAACAGACTGGCTTGCTTCTCAATGGTCTTAAAGGCATTGAAAAAGAAAGCCTGCGTTTAACATCAGAGGGTCTGATCTCAAAAATTCCACATCCTGAAGCATTAGGTTCAGCCCTGACCCACCCGCACATCACTACAGATTACTCTGAAGCATTAATTGAGCTGGTTACACCTGCATTCGAATCGGTGAGCGAGACGTTGCGTTTTCTTCATGAAACCCATCAGTTTGTGTATGCCAATATTGAAGATGAGTTACTGCTTTCCAGCAGTATGCCTTGTGGAATTAACGGTGACCATGATGTGCCCATTGCCAACTATGGACACTCAAATATCGGTAAAATGAAGCACATTTACCGCGTGGGCCTGGCTCATCGCTATGGGAAAAGCATGCAAGCCGTATCAGGGATCCACTTTAATTACTCGATTGCAAAGGATTTCTGGCCCGTCTTCCAGGACATGGAACAAGACAAGACCCCAATACAAGACTTCATCAATTCTTCGTATATGGGCTTGACTCGAAATATCCGGCGTTACAGCTGGCTGTTAGGATACTTATTCGGCGCATCACCGGCATTCTGCCCAGGCTTCCTGAATGACCGCAAACAGTTTTTGCCGATGTTTCGTACACTCAATGCAGAAACACTGTATCGTCAATATGCGACATCTTTACGCATGAGTGAAATTGGCTACCAAAGCCATGCTCAAGCGACACTCAACATCTGTTTTAATAAGCTTGATGACTATATCGACAGCTTGACCAGTGCCACACAAACACCTTACCCGGACTATTCGTCTATCGGCATCAAAGTCAATGGCAGTTTTCGGCAACTGAACGATTCGATTCTACAGATTGAAAACGAATATTACAGCCCTGTCCGTCCCAAGCAGCCAATACGATCTTGTGAAAAACCAACATTAGCCCTGAAAAGCAGGGGAGTCCAGTACATTGAGTTGCGTATGCTCGATTTGAACATGACCGAACCGCTGGGCATTAATGAGCAACAATGCCGGTTTCTGGAATTATTTATCCTGTTTTGCCTGTTGGACAATAGCCCTCAACAGGATACAAACGAAACCGAAGATGTCAGAAACAACCTCTTGAAAGTCGCCTACGATGGCCGTAACCCGCATCTTAAATTATCTGACTCCGGGAGGCCGGTTACTTTACAAACATGGGTCAAAAAAACCGTCACAGCATTACATGAGCTCAGTGAACTGCTTGACTCGACATTAAATAAACCAGTTTATTCAAAAGCACTATCCAGTCATCTGAATATGCTGGAAAACCCTGATTCTTCGCTGTCAGCACAAATTATTGAGCATTTACAGTCGACCGGTTTACCATTCAGCCAATATGCCATAGAAACATCTCAACAACATAAACGCTTTTTTCAGCAACAAACTCTTGATAACAAAAAACAGAGTTTTTTTGAACATTTGGCAAAAGACTCGATGCAACTTCAACGGCAAAAAGAAGCTGCCGATTCGTGTTCGCTTGATGAATTTTTAGAGTATTACTTCAACCAGACTCTGGAGAAACCATGTGTTTGATTGTCGGCAATGATCCGGGAAGACGTACTTTCAGGTAAAGTCAATCATACACATTTTTACTCTCAATAAAGTAGACAATGACATCCACAAGCTTATTCTACGCTGTCATATCTCCTGCTTGTCAGACAACACTTCGTACTTGGAACTATTAGAATGACCACTGTTGACAAATTACCCGCTCCCGAAGAACTCAAAGGGAAAAACCCGCGCCACATTCTTAAATTCGCATTACAGCAGTACGATCAGGTCGCTCTGTCTTTTAGTGGTGCTGAAGATGTGGTCCTGATTGACATGGCAGTAAACATTCGTCCTGATGTTACAGTCTTCACAATCGATACAGGGCGATTACATTCTGAAACCTATGAATTTATCGATACCGTTCGCAAACACTACAATCTGAAAATCCAGATTCTTAGCCCTGAAAAATTGACATTACAAGCGTTTGTCTCTAAAAAAGGCTTGTTCAGCTTTTACGAGGACGGTCACAAGGAGTGTTGTGGAATACGGAAAGTTGATGTTTTAAGAGATTATTTAAAAACTGTTGAAGCCTGGATAACCGGCCAGCGCAAAGACCAGAGCGTGGAAACACGTTCAGAATTAGCGGAAGTCGAGATTGATCAGAATTTCTCCACATCAGATCATGAATTGGTAAAGTTTAATCCACTTGCAAACTGGACCTCTCAGCAAGTTTGGGATTATATCACTGCCTACCAGGTCCCGTTTAACAAGCTACATTCTCAAGGGTTCAGAAGCATCGGCTGCGCTCCCTGCAGCAGACCAACCAATCCAGGACAACATGAACGCGAAGGCCGTTGGTGGTGGGAGGAATCAGCTCATAAAGAATGCGGATTACATCACAAATAAAGAGATAGGCTAACATTCATTTCTGTTTCATCTTGCCACGTCTTAGGGAATTTAACCTGTCTTATACTGTCCTACCTACCATTTTCAATAAACAAATTTAGCGTATTCAATTGTTATCAATATCTTTTTACACATCAAACGCAAATCCTGCTCTATAATTATCAGGTAAATTATAATTTACTATTAGTAAAACACCTCAACCTTTAAATCACAAATAACCAGAAAAAAAGCGAATGAATGTAGTAATGATAGGCTCAGGCTATGTCGGCCTGGTATCCGGTGCTTGTTTTGCAGAATTTGGCGTCCATGTAACCTGTATTGATATCGATCAGAATAAAATCGATCAACTCAATCGAGGTGAAATTCCTATTTACGAGCCTGGTCTTTCCAACCTAGTTGAAAAAAATGTTAAGGATGGACGACTTCATTTTACAACCGAGTATCATGATCCTGTCAGTCAAGCCGATCTGATTTTTATCGGTGTCGGCACTCCATCTCGACGCGGTGATGGTTTTGCAGACCTGAAATATGTTTATGCTGCCGCAAAGGAAATAGCTAAACACCTGACCGGTTATACTGTCATCGTTGACAAATCAACCGTGCCTGTCGGTACCGCAAGAAATGTCGAACGCATCATTCATGAAGAAAACCCGGATGCGGATTTCGATGTAGCATCAAACCCGGAATTTTTGAGAGAAGGTGCTGCCATATCAGACTTTATGCGTCCTGA
>JAHZJL010000183.1 GCA_022600935.1 Gammaproteobacteria bacterium | reverse complement strand
TAAGTAGAGGTCTTACGGCTTCAGATAGTGGATTCGAAGTGTGTTATGGCTTGTGAGCAGAATATACTCGTCATTTAGTATCACAATTAAAGTGTCGATTTCACTATGCATGTTGCAGAAACAGGCTTTCTAATTGGCAATATTATAAATTAACCATTGTTAAAGCGGATATAGCCAATGAAATATAAATGTAGTAATATCGCCAGCTATGTAAGCATTAGAATGAGTATTTTTAATTGGTTTCGTATTTTTCTGTAAGTTTTAGTGAAGAAACAAGCCTTAATCAGTCATTCTCTATTTACAGACTTAATGCAAATTATCTTCTTTAAAATATCAGCCAACTTCCTGGATGATTCAATATGTTAAATAAAATACAGAACTTCAAATTTTACACACTAATGTTGTTTGTGCTTTTTTCATTTTTGGCGCCATATACAATTTATGCGAATGATTTTGGTTATTCCAGCGATTTGAGCAATCAAAATGATGTGATGCTCCACGCATCTGAACGATTGAATGCTAATCAATTATTTACAATTGAAGATGAATCCAGTTCACCGGCAATCAATTCCCCCTTACCAGACAGCACATTAACTGGCGGTGCAGAAACGTTTACCTGGACAACGAATGGAGTTCAAGTCCTTCAATGGCTGGTTGTAATAGGCGATGCATTAGGGAAGAACAATTATTTTAGTAGTGGCTATTTGAATCAAAGCATACGCTCCATAACAGTCACCAGCTTGCCAGCGAATGACAGCATACTGTTTGTTCGTCTCTGGTATCGAACAGGTTCTGGTTGGCAATCAACAGATGTTCAGTATACAGCAGCCGATCCTTCATCAGTCCCCGCAATCATCAATCCTGTTGCTAATAGTATTTTGGCCGATGGCACGCAAACTTTTGAATGGACAGCGAATGGCGTTAATGTTTTAAAGTGGCAGTTGTATATAGGTCACTCTATTGGCTCAAGTAATTTCTATCGTAGTGAAGAGTTGTCGAGCAGTAGCTTGTCAACAACTGTGGCTGAACTACCGAGAGACAGTCGAACCTTGTATGTGCGGCTGTGGTACCTCAACAGTGACTACCAATGGCTGTCGAAAGACTATGAATATACTGCAGACAGCGGAGCGATGTTGCCGACAATCACTGCTCCTATACCTGACAGCACTTTGGGTAGCGTCGAGACATTTACCTGGACATCAAATGGCACTCATGTTCTTAAATGGTTACTCTATGTTGGCGATACATTAGGGGCGAGCAATCTTCACCATAGTGGTACTTTGTATTCCAGAACTCGCTCTGTGACTGCTTATAACTTGCCGACTGATAACAGTACATTATATGTAAGACTCTGGTTTGAAACAGATGCTGGCTGGCAGTCTGTTGATGCGCAGTATACAGCAGCCGATCCTTCGACAGCGCCCGCAATCATAAGCCCTGTTGCCAATAGTATTTTGGCTGATGGTACACAAACCTTTGAATGGGCAGCGAATGGCGTCAATGTTTTACAGTGGCAACTGTATATTGGAGACTCTGTTGGCTCGAGTAACTTCTACCGTAGTGAACAATTACCGGGCGCTAACTTATCTACAACTGTAACTGGGTTACCGAGAGACAGCCGAACCTTATATATGCGGCTGTGGTATCTCAACGAAGAGTACAAATGGCAGTCAAAAGACTATCAATACACTTCAGCCAGCGGAGCGACGATGCCAACAATCAATGCTCCGGTACCCGACAACACCTTAACGGGTAGCATCGAAACATTTACCTGGACACCAAATGGTAACCATATTTTTAAGTGGTTACTCTATGTTGGTGATGCATTGGGTGCGAATAATCTATACCGTAGCTATACTTTGCCTTCCAGCGCCCGCTCTGCGACCGTTTATAACCTGCCTACTGATGAGAGCACAGTATATGTACGACTCTGGTATCAAACAGATACTGGCTGGCATTCAGTCGATGCGCAGTATACTGCAGCAAATCCTTCAACAGCACCTGCAATCATTAGTCCTGTTGCAAACAGCATTTTAACTGATGACACACAAACCTTTGAATGGACTGCAAATGGCGTTAATGTCTTAAAGTGGCAGTTGTATATTGGTGACTCCTTTGGTTCTAATAATATCTATCGCGGTGAAGAATTACCGGGCACTAGCTTATCTACAACTTTGACTGGGTTACCGAGAGACAGCCGAACCTTGCATGTTCGGCTGTGGTACCTCAACGAAGAGTACCGTTGGCAGTCGAAAGACTATGAATACACTTCAGCCAGCGGAGCGACGATACCGACAATCAATGCTCCGGTACCTGATAGCACCTTAACGGGTAGCGTCGAAACATTCACCTGGACGCCAAATGGTAACCATGTCCTTAAGTGGTTACTCTATGTTGGTGATGCATTGGGTGAAAATAATTTATACAAGAGTAGTAATTTGCCTTCCAGCGCTCGCTCTGTAACCGTCTATAATTTGCCAACTGATGAGAGTACGTTATATGTGCGACTCTTGTATGAAACAGACGCTGGTTGGCATACAGTGGATGCGCAGTATACGGCAGCCGATCCTTCAACAGCACCCGCAATCATCAATCCAGTTGCCAATAGTATTTTGGCTGATGGCACACAAACTTTTGAGTGGACGGCGAATGGCGTCAATGTTTTACAGTGGCTGTTGTATATTGGCGACTCTGTAGGCTCAGGTGACTTGTATCGTAGTGAGCCGCTCCCTGGCAGCACCTTGTCAACTGCAGTGAGTGGTTTGCCAAAAGATAGCGACACACTATATGTGCGGTTGTGGTATCTCAACGAAGAGTACCGCTGGCAGTGGAAAGACTATCAATATACTGCAACCAGCGGAGCGATGTTGCCGACAATCAATTCTCCTGTACCCGATAGCACCTTGACTGGGACTACTGAAACGTTTACCTGGGATGCAAATGGTACACGCGTGTTTGAATGGTGGCTCTCTATAGGCGATTCAGTCGGTGATAATAATCTATATGATAGTGGTTCACTAAGTCTTCATAACAAATCAGTAACTGTGATTAATCTTCCACCGAATAACACTCTTGCGTCTAACAGTCTTTTTTATGTCCGTTTGTGGTATCGAACGGGTGCTGATGTGAGAGATCGTGACTGGCAGTATACAGATGTTCAGTATTCAGCAGCTAGTTCTTCAACAGCTCCAGAAATTACCAATCCTGTCGCCAATAGCGTTTTAACTGGTGACTCACAAACATTTGATTGGACAACGAATGGCGTTGACAATATATTGTATTGGACATTGTGGATCGGCGATTCGACAGGGTCTAATAATTTTTATTCAAGCGGTATACTGCCGTCTTCCAGTTTATCGACTATTGCGAATGGTTTACCCACGGATGGCAGCTTTCTGTATGTGCGCCTCTGGTATAGCACCGATGGTTTTAACTGGCAGTGGAGAGATTTCGAGTATATTGCAATCAGTGGAGCGATGGGCCCATAATCTTAAGTTTTAATCAGTTCATCAATCATTTGTCGCCTTAATCATCAATTTCGTGAGTTACTGTTTCAGTCGGCTTGTGTTGTAACTCTACAAAATATCTTCAAAAGAGATAAGGTTGCTGGTTATTAATGCAGGTATGCCAGAAACCAGTAACTTGACGTGCAGGAACCCGAGATTATTACGTTTCGGTACGCAGATCTTATTTGGCTTTTAGACTCTATAATTCATCGTTTTAAACGATTATAAAAAAATACAATTATAGGCAAATCCATTTCTTGAGAACTTTTACCAATTTGAAACGACTGTTATTAATCTTCTTAATACTCTGCTCAGCAGCAGTACAAGCTCGAAATATATCTGCCCAACCGGGCGATAATACCGAGAAAATCATCAATTCTTTGCGAGCTGGTGACACGCTAACGCTTGCTGATGGTAATTACAGCCTGACTGAGCGCTTCAGCTTTTCGATATCGGGTACGCCTAAAAGACCGATTGTGATTAAGGCTGCCGAAGGTGCGCATCCACGGTTTCATCGTGATAATGCGGATCAGAATATATGGGATATAGAAGGTGCCGATTATGTCACCATTGACGGTTTGCATTTTTCCGGCGGCTCTGCTGGAGTGAGAGTCTGGAAGGCATCGCATTTCACCTTCAGTAATAACGAGATTTTTGGAACTGACGATGCGGCGTTGACCATGAATATTTCCGGCAATCATTACGACCACATCAAGATTATAAACAACCATATTCACGATACACGCGGGACAGGTGAAGGCATGTATCTGGGCTGTAATTTTAACGAGTGTCGATTATCGAACAGCTTGATCGAGGGTAATTATGTGCATGACACACTGGATGCCGAGCAAGGTGACGGGATTGAGCTGAAGGAAGGCAGTTATGCCACGATAATCCGTAATAATGTTATTCATGATACAAATTATCCCTGCATTTTGACCTATGGAACAGTTGGCAACGGGGCAGTCAATATTATCGAGAACAATCTGGTTTACAATTGCGGTGATCATGGCATACAAAGTGCGGCTGATACCATCATTCGCAATAATATTGTGCTCAATACCAAGCTGGACGGGATTGCCATGCAACGACATCAAAACAGCAGCCCGGCAAATCTTGAGGTAATCCATAATACAGTGGTTAAACCCACCGGTTCAGCTATCTATTTAAACGGTAACACCGGTCCAGTGACGATTGCCAACAATGCAGTGTATGCAAAAAACGGCAAAGCTCTGGATTTAAGCAATATCAACAGCCGATTTTTGAGCTTGTCGGGTAATGTGGGGTCAGGTGGTTATCCTGGCTTCAGTACGCAGGCATTTAAAACAGGCAACCTGCAAACTGATTTTGTGCAAGCGCATTTTAAAGGCGAACCTCCTATAGACTTACGCCCCCGAGGTGGTAGTCGTTTGATTGCAGCAGGTGATTCAAAGTTGTCAGCCAAAACGGATTTCGATGGCAATCCCCGAGGCAGTTCTACTGATGCTGGGGCGTATGGATACGAATCGAGTCTGCAGCAAAAAACCTGGGCGTTATCTGCTAATTTCAAAAACCGGCAAATCGCACCTTTAAGCGCACAAAAATTCAAACAGCAACCCATGCCAGACTGGGGTTGCGTGCCCAAGCCCAATCCTTGATATCCAATCCGCAGTTCTGCGGCAAGGTGTAAACAGGTTATTTGAGGTTAGTCTTCGAAAAAACAGCATCATGAAAAATTGTTTCATTATCATTTGGTTGCAATGATAGTGTTACAATTGGTCAATAATCCCTCATGTCCATTCTCTTGATGACGAATACTCGAATTAATATATCTACACTGGCAAATTGATGTCAGACCAGCCAGCGCTTATTGTTCATATTATCTTCCGGCTCGATGTCGGCGGCCTGGAAAACGGTTTGGTTAACCTGATCAATACCTTGCCCTCGGAGCGCTACCGTCATGCGATTTTTTGCCTGACTCATGCCACTGATTTCCGTCAACGGATTCTCAAGCCTGATGTGGAAATCTTTGAACTACATAAATCAGACGGCAAAAGCCTGAGATATTACTACAACGTCTACACGCTGTTACGTCAACTTCAACCGGCTGTTGTACATACCCGCAACCTGGCAACGATTGAAAGCCAATTACCAGCATGGCTGGCCGGGGTACCTTTTCGGGTTCATGGTGAACATGGCTGGGATGTATACGACCCGGATGGCACTAACGTCAAATATCAGTGGTTACGGCGCTTGATCAAGCCATTGATTCATCATTTTATCCCGTTATCACAGCAACTCGAACATTACCTGATAAAAACAATTCAGGTTAAACCGAAGTTGCTAACCCGGATTTGTAACGGTGTTGATACCGATACATTTTATCCGGACACAGCAGATCAGGTGCAAATTGCAGACTGCCCGTTTAATGGACAGAATCAACGTTTGATTGGAGCAGTCGGGCGAATGCATGGCGTCAAGGATCAAATGAATCTGGTCGAGGCATTTATTTTATTACGCGAAAACCCACGAAATACGCATGCCCGTTTAATTCTGGTAGGCGATGGTCCTTTAAGACAACAAGCCATTAACAGGCTTCAACAAACCGGGTTGCTGGAGCATGCCTGGCTACCAGGTGCCCGTGCCGATATTGCCGACATCTTGCGAGGACTGGATCTGTTTGTTCTGCCTTCCCGCGCCGAAGGAATTTCCAATACCATTCTCGAAGCGATGGCGACGGCTTTGCCGGTGATTGCCACCCGTGTCGGCGGTAATGACGAACTGGTTGTCAACGGGGAAACCGGCAGCCTGGTATCTGCTTCTGATCCAAATGCGTTGGCAAATACCATCCACAATTATGTTCAGCACCCTGAATTGCTGCATCAACATGGACAAGCCGGTTACCAGCGGATTCTGGAACATTTTTCAATGAATGCTATGGTTAATCAATACCTTTCTGTCTATGATCGTCATCTGAAAACACCTAGTCAATAAAAACAGGGCCAAACCAAGCATGTGTGGAGTTGTCGGGATTTTTGATTTAAACCATCCAAGTGAAATCAACCGCGAAATATTAACCGCGATGAATCAAGTGCAATATCACCGCGGACCGGATGAAGGTGATATCTATACTGACCCCGGTGTGGGGCTGGGCCATCGGCGTCTATCCATTATCGATCTCGGTAGCGGTCAGCAACCGATGACAACACCCGATGGCCGTGCGACTATCGTTTACAACGGCGAAGTCTACAACTTTCAGGAATTGCGCGAGCAACTGACTAGTAAAGGCTATACATTTTCCACCCATTGCGATACCGAAGTGATTCTCAATGCCTGGATGGAATGGGGAGAACAATGCGTGGATCATCTGCGAGGCATGTTTGCTTTTGCAGTGTGGGACCGCAAACATCAGTCATTGTTTATTGCCCGCGACCGGCTTGGCATCAAACCGTTGTATTACGCAATCCTGCCCAATCAACACCTTATTTTTGGATCGGAATTAAAAGCGTTGATGGTGCATCCCGATTTCCGACGTAACATCGATCCCAGTGCCATTGAGGATTATTTTGCATTTGGTTATGTACCCGACCCTAAAACCATTTTCCGAAATGTCTACAAATTGGCTCCGGGTTATCGGGCCATCATCAAACGTGGCGACACTGAAATACGACCACAACAGTATTGGGATTTGCCGTTTACTCCAAACAATTTGACTGACGAACGCCAGATTCAGGAAGAGTTGGTCGAGCGCTTGAAAGAGGCGGTGCGCATCCGCATGGTCGCTGATGTACCGCTTGGAGCATTTTTGTCCGGTGGCGTTGATTCCGGTGCTGTGGTGGCGTTAATGGCTGAAATGTCCGACAGCCCGGTGAATACCTGTTCAATCGGGTTTGATCATCAGGATTTCGATGAAACTGATTACGCGCAACTGGTCGCAGAACGTTTTCATACCAATCATTTCACCAAAACTGTCGCATCGGATGATTTTGATATGCTCGATCAACTGGTGGCTTTGTACGACGAACCGTATGCAGACAGTTCGGCTTTGCCGACTTACCGCGTGTGCCAGCTGGCCAGAGAGCGGGTTACGGTGGCTTTGTCAGGAGATGGCGGCGATGAAAATCTGGCGGGTTACCGGCGTTATCGCTGGTTTGCAGCGGAAGAGAACATGCGCAACCTGATGCCGACCTCGATTCGCAAGCCTTTATTCGGGTTGTTGGCTCAATTGTATCCAAAAGCAGACTGGGCACCACGCCCGTTGCGCGCCAAAGCGACATTTCAGGCATTAGCACGCAATTCGCTGGAAGGCTATTTTCATAGCGTTTCGTTCCTCAACGATGACATGCGTAAACAGTTGTTCAGTGATCAGCTCAAATCCGAGTTGCAAGGCTATCAGGCCATCGAGGTATTTAATGCAATTGCCAAAAACGCACCTACCGACGATGCATTATCAACTGTGTTATATACAGATTTCAAAACCTATCTTCCCGGTGATATTCTCACCAAGGTTGATCGCGCCAGCATGGCCCACTCACTGGAAGTGCGTGTTCCGATTCTCGATCATCAGTTCGTAGAATGGGTGTCAGGTCTCAACCCGAATCTCAAATTGCGTCATGCTGAAGGCAAATACATTTTTAAAAAATCTCTGCAATCCAGATTGCCGCACGATATTTTATACCGACCCAAAATGGGTTTTGGCGTTCCGCTTGCGGCATGGTTTCGAGGGCCGCTCAAAGAGCGAATCCATAACATGGCGTTATCCGGGCCGATGATGGACTCCAGCTATTTTAACTCCAGCCATGTCAAAACCATGATTGACCAGCATATTTCAGGTAAACGCGATCACAGCACCCCGATCTGGACGCTGTTGATGTTCGATTCGTTTTTGCGCAACGCCATGCAGTAAACCAACTGATCGATTCGGTCTCAACAGACCTGTTCTTCACATCGAGAATCAGGTTTAATTAAAGACTATGCCATCTTCTGAATGTTTTTGTTTTACACATCTTACCGACCCACATCTCACCAGCCTGGATAACGTCAGAGTTGCTCAAATTCTGAACAAGCGCTTACTAGGCTATCTATCATGGAGAAGAAGGCGCCAACATATTCATCAGCTATCAGTTTTGAATACCTTGATGAATCATATGCAGACTTTAAAGCCTGATCATGTCGTGATTTCTGGCGATTTAACCCATATCGGTTTACCGCAGGAATTTGACCAGGTCGCCGATTGGCTGCCAACAATTGGAACTGCGCAGCAAGTGACTCTGGTTCCTGGAAACCATGAGCTTTATGTGAATAGTAAATGGCAAGACAGTTTCGCCAAATGGCAAAATTATCTTGGTTCAGATCAAACAGAACCCGGACAATTTCGCATTGAATATCCAACACTCCGCATCAGAAAACATGTCGCGTTTATTGGGTTGAATTCAGCGTATGCTTCCTTGCCATTTCTGGCAACTGGCCGATTAGGCACACATCAGCTTGATCGATTGCAGAAAATATTGATTGACACTGGTCAACAAGGGTTATTCAGAGTCGTGATTGTGCATCATCCACCGCTGCCAGGACTAACCAGATGGCGTAAACGACTGACCGATGCAGCAAATCTGCAACAGATTATATTTGAACATGGTGCAGAACTGGTATTGTATGGACATACACATAACACAACATATCGGGAAATAAAGGGAAAAGACGGGGTAGTCATTCCGATTGTCAGCCTGTCATCGGCTTCTTCGGTGTCAGATCAGGAAGAGCGCAAAGCCTGTTTTGCCGAGTTCAAAGTCAAACGATTGGGTAACGGACAATGGCAAATACAAAACAAATTGCACCAATATCAACCCGGACAACACTGTATCCTGGAGAAAGCATTAGATATCCGGTTCGCTCATCATTAATGAAACCATTTTGTTTCTATAGGACAACCCTTCAGGAGTAATGCTTGATATACCAATATTCAAGTGTAATAACTGAATAAAATGAATAACTTAATTCAACGCCTCAATAGTGATATAATGAATAGTCAAGAGATGCAGTAAACATGCTGCAGCTCACAGAAAAATGAATTCAATCAAACATAAGGTGATTGCAATGGAAAATAAAGAACAATCTACTCTGGATAACAAATCCCGTCGCTCAGTTATGGCAGGTGCTGCAGCAGTTGCAGCATTGGGTGTCTTTAATCCGGCTCTGGCAGTCGAAAAAGAACATGAAAAACACCAGGCAAACCCTGATGTTAAAAATCTTATTGATACTGCACAGCAGTGTGAAGTGACAGGTGATGCTTGTCTGGCACATATTTTCAAAACATTCACAACTGGTGATACGACTTTGGCAAAATGCGGAATTCTGGTCGATGATGCAATTGCAGCCTGTGCAGCAATCGCAAAACTGGCCTCGAATAACTCAGCGCACACCAAGGCAATGGCAGCAGTGTGCAAATCTGTTTGCGCGGATTGTGAAGTTGAGTGCAGAAAGCATGGTAAAAAACACGCAATCTGCGAAGATATGGCGAATTCTTGTCAGGCAACTGTCAAAGCCTGTGAAAAAGTGATCGGTTAAACAATCACGTATTGACCAATTCACACCATCATGTTGTCTGCCAATGTCACTGTGCTGACATGACAGACAACATGTACCTTCATCTGTTGTTTGATTTCTACGCTCAATGAACCACCCCTCCGAACTGCTAGAGTCTCCCTGTATTCGCAATTGTTGCCTTGATGTCGATGATGTGTGCATGGGGTGTTACCGATCGCTTGAAGAGATCATGCAGTGGGGCAGCGCAGATAATGAAATCAGAACCCTGATACTAAGCAATGCCAGGAGCAGGCAGCTTGAGAAAACTGTTTAGTTGCAGAAATAACTTTGAGTTATTTCACGGCTACCAGGATGATCCGGGACATGTTTTTTTCCAGCATTTTCGGAGAGACTTTCAATATTTCCTTAATGTCTTTAAATCCCAAGATTTCCAAATACTGTTTCAGAACATGCGTACTTAATGCCCAGAAGTTTGTTTTGTCATTATTATGCATATGCATAAAATAACAAATATTTTTATCTTTTGGGTGGTCATAGACCTGAGTTTCAAGAGCCAGATATCCTCCTTGCTTCAAATTTTTATACGAGGTTTGCAAGGACAATAACGGGTTTGGCAAGTGGTACAAGGTTCCGAAGTGTAACACGACATCATAAGAACCTTCATTGCAGAACGTTTCAGCATCACCAAGTGTATAATGGCTGTCAATATTTGCTATTTCAGATAATAATCTGGACACATCAATATGTCTTGGGCTGATATCAATACCTGTTGGTTTCATTCCATATTCCATTGCCAGATATATTGAGTTATGCCCTGAATTACACCCGATATCAAGAACAGTACCGTTTCTGAAGTTTTGAAATGGTATGGAGTTTTCCACTGCTTTGATTTTTTGGATTGTATAAATGTTAAATGGTGTTCGATGAGCCAGATCAGCAGTAGAAACACCGTTGTTAAAATCGATTCTGTGTCCCCAGGGCTCATATTGAGCTAATTTTTGAGTTAACGCATCAGCGCTCAACTCTGTTGTTAGATTTAATGTAAATTGATTGCGACGCATTTTTTCTGACTCACTCGATTCTGTTGTATGCCTGTTTTTATGCTTTTCTGAAGATTAAATTGACAGTTTTCTGTGTTATTCATTCTGGCGACTTTGCTCGTAGATTTGTATGGTTTGCTTGACACACTGGTTCGCTGAATATTCAGCATCAAATATTTCACGAGAGCGTTGTCCGGCATCCATAATCAATTGTGGATTTTGCTGCAATTCAACAAGTTTTTTTGCAAGCGCATCCGGGTCACCGACAGGACTATACCAGCCGTTTTGATTATCCCGAATCACCCAGGTCATTCCCGAACCTTCAATATCACTCACAAGAGCAGGTTTACCATGATACATTGCCTCCAGCAAAACCAGACCGAAAGCTTCGGTACGCAGAGTAGACGGCATGCACAAGACATCGCAGTTGGCTAACAACGCATTCAGGATCAAGTCCGACTGATGACCAAGCAACTTGATACGCGAAGTCAACCTGGCATCGACAATTTGCTGTTGCAGACTGGATTCCAGCTCCCCCTCTCCAACTATCAGTGTACTGATATTGGCAGTTTCCGGATTGATTTTGGCAATGGCTTCAATCAGCAACTCATGTCCTTTGTAATGGGTCAAACGACCTACGCACAAGACCCGAAACGGTTGATCGCCAGTTGTGCCTGTATTCCAGAGATTGCGCGCTTTCTCATGCATGGTGTGACTGAGTGTCGGGATTCGCGACTCGTTGATTGTTAATGGAATCACTGAGCATTTATCCAGGAATGGCTTCAGTGTTGCACTGGTTTTGAGGTAATTCGGTGAAGTTGTAATCACGGCTTTGCTTTTTCTGAGCATCAAGTACTCTAAAGGCCGATATAACCAGTATGCCAGTTTTAATAAAGGCTTGTTTTCAGGAAACACCACATCTGAATGCCAATGAATAACCCAGGGTATGCGTCGCGATGCTGAACTGAAGAGCAGAAAAAACGCTGATGTATTGGGCATATGAATATCAATCACATCCGGTTCGAAAGATTCAAGCATCTGTTTGAGCTTGCCTGGAAATGCAGGACTGACAGGTGCAAATAACAACTGTCCATGGGTGCGAACACGCACAATTTCGTTACCATCGATGATTTCTTTTTCAGCCAGCTTACCATTCGAATGGTCATGAACCAGGGCCGCGCATTGAAGTAGCTGGTTGCTTGATTCATCGAGCAAATCAGCCAGAAAGTTCTCCATGCCTCCGGCAAAAGGAGGGAAATATTTACCAATATGTAAAATGCGCATCAGCATTACCAGGTTAACGAATAAAGGCGTATTATACGCCCGGACAAATAATAATTTCGTAACTCGCAAACAAATACACAGCAGTTTTGAATGGTCAAGAAATACACACTGAATGATAAGCGTTTATTGGGCAACGGAAATCCTGAAATATGAGCAAGGATGCTGTGATTATTCTGGGCATGCATCGCAGCGGAACCAGCTGGTTGACAGGCAGTTTACAACAAGCTGGATTATATCTGGCCAAGCACCACAGCTGGAACCCGCATAATCGCAAAGGTAATCGTGAAAACCCTGATGTCATGGCCTTGCACGAGGATATTCTTGCTGCAAACAATGGTGCATGGGACACGCCGCCCCGGCAACCTGAATGGTCTGACCAGCATCTGAACATGGCGCGAGCGTTAATCGAATCCAACGCCGGTAAGCAACGCTGGGGATTCAAAGATCCTCGGACCTTACTGGTGCTTGCGGGCTGGAGGTCATTACTGGATTCAATTGAATTTGTCGGAATTTTCAGGCATCCGGTCGCCGTTGCTGAATCCCTGCATGCGCGTGGTGGAATGACCCGCACCCATGCTTTTCAACTCTGGGAAGCTTATAATTCAAAGTTGTTGGCTGAATATCGGCAATCGCCATTTCCAGTGTTATGCTTCGACTGGACTGAACAAGAACTGGAAAAAGCGCTGGTCAACGTTTGCAGACAACTCAAACTTTCCAGACCAGTCCATTTACACCATGAGCAAGCGTTTTTCGATTCCGGTTTGCGTCATAATCACGTGACTGATTCCGATGATGTTCCAAAGCCACTCGTGGAACTCTATTTTGAATTGAGTGACATCGCCATGCAAGCACCATAATCCAATGAGTAACACAATGCTTAATTTGTTTTCAATCTGCGTTATACGCAGTGTGATGATTTACCTGACTGTATTGATGACAGGTTGCGCTGTATTGTCGCAAAACCGGTTGTTCCGTTCTCAGCCCGACAACACAGGAATTTCAAACACACAACCACCTTCAGCAGCAATCGCTTCCGCACACCCCCTGGCAACACAGGCAGGACAGGCTATATTGCAGAAAGGCGGTAATGCCTTTGATGCCGCGATTACAGTCGCATCGGTACTTGCGGTGGTCGAGCCATCTGGCTCGGGTCTGGGTGGTGGTGGGTTCTGGTTGCTGCACCGCGAATCCGATCAAAAGCAAATGATGCTCGACAGCCGGGAAACAGCTCCACTTGCAGCGCATCGGGACATGTTTCTTGATCAAAACGGCACAGTTCAACAGCGATTATCACTGGATGGACCACTTGCTGCAGGGATTCCCGGAGTACCTGCGGCACTGGTTCACCTGTCAGAACATTATGGAACACTGTCACTTTCTGAAACTCTGAAACCATCAATCACAATCGCCAGACAAGGCTTTGAAGTTGATCATCGCTTATTGCGTTTGCTAAACATGCGTCAGCAAGCCATATTGGAATCAAAAGCTGCGGCTGAAATTTTTTTTCCCGACGGCAAGCCGCCTAAACCGGGTTCACGACTGATCCAAAACGATCTGGCGAACACCCTGGAAGCAATCGCTGATCAGGGTTTTGATGGTTTTTACAGTGGTCGCATTGCCCAACAACTGGTTACAGGTGTTCAACAGGCTGGCGGCATCTGGACGAAGGAGGATTTGGCCCGATACACTGTCGAGGAGCGCAAGCCTGTAACAGGTGACTATCAGGGTGCGCGTGTTGTCAGCGCATCTCCACCATCATCAGGTGGACTGGTATTGCTTGAAACCTTGAACATTCTCTCGCAGTTTCCAATGTCGCAACTGGATCACGTCAATCGCAGTCATTTAATTGCAGAAGCGTGGAAGCGTGCATATCGGGATCGTTCCGAACACATGGGCGATCCTGATTTCGTATCCGTTCCTATGCAACACCTACTCGATCCGAATTATGCCAGAGCCTTGAGAAGCACCATTCGGCATGATCTGGCATTACCCAGCCGTTATTTGTCAGCACCGCTCCCAGAGTTTAAGCACGGCAATCATACAACCCATTTTTCTGTTCTCGACAAACATGGCAACCGGGTCGCTGCAACGTTAAGCATCAATTATCCGTTCGGTTCAGGATTTGTCGCTCCCGGCACTGGTGTGGTGCTGAATGATGAAATGGATGATTTTGTAGCAGCGCCGTATTCTCCCAATGTGTACGGTTTGATCGGTGGCAGCGCCAATGCCATTGAACCGGGTAAACGCATGCTATCAAGCATGACGCCGACATTCATTGAGACAGCGGATAAAATTGCCATTCTTGGAACACCTGGTGGCAGCCGGATTATCACAATGGTTTGTCTGGGATTGCTTGATTTTATTGAAGGGAAAGGCCCGGACTCCTGGGTCAATTTGCCGCGCTTTCATCACCAGTTTATTCCTGACCGGATTCTCTATGAACCCGGGGCATTTAATCCGTCTGAAATTGAAGCCTTGCAGCAACTGGGTCATACTTTAACTGAATCTTCCAGGCGTTATGGCAATATGCAGGCGATTCTCTGGGATCGGTCGGCAAATACTGTGCAGGCCGCCAGTGACCCGCGTGGAATTGGTCTGGCTGTGGTGAAATAGATTTGCTTGAAGAGTTTGAGCTCCAACCACTTGTCATTCATGTCTGGCGTATTAATCTTGAATTGGATCAGGCTATATGCCAGGAAATGGTTCAATTTCTTGATGACCAGGAGCTGACCAGAGCTAACCGTTACCGCCATATGCAAGCCCGTCAGCAATTCATTGCAGGGCGTGCTCAACTCAGACAAATTCTTGGTGCTTTCATCAACACACCGGCATCGCAGATTCAATTCGACACCGGTCAATATGGAAAACCCAGACTTGCTGGAACAGAATGTGACCAGGGGCTGGTGTTTAATTTATCGCATTCGGGAAACATGGGGCTGGTTGCTGTTGCAGCCGATTGCGCACTGGGCGTTGATATTGAAAAAGTCAATTCCCGTCACAATCTTCAAGCTCTGGCCGAACGCTGTTTTGCACAGTCAGAGCTGGACAACTGGTCAGCGAGCCATCCAGGCCAGCAAGCGCCACTATTCTATAATTACTGGTGTGCCAAAGAAGCTTTCCTGAAAGCCACTGGCAGAGGTCTCGCGCTGGGTATGCAGCAGTGCAGCGTTGATATTGAGCAATGTTGTTTTCTGAGCCTGCCGGAACTGTACCATGTTAGTGAGTGGCAATTGTTTTCACTACCCGTTAGATACTCATACCGTGCGTATATCGCAACAAATCTGCTCAATGCCCGCTTGATTGATCATAACATCTGGACACCGTTGAGCTGATTTTCATCATTTTTACCCGAATTCAAACGATAAGCTCTTGACAAGCGTGTACCAGCTATCGCACTATGCCGGGACGGGCTGGCCAATGTTATTTTGTCATCCCTGATAAATAGGTGTCAGGTTATAACAGCAATCCTTGAGCGACTCCAAACAAGAATCACTGGAGAGTTTGATTGTACTTTTGACGATCTTCACTCTGGATTAATCTCAGTCATAACAATTTAACATCGACTTGGCCGACACGTTAATAAAAACCATTACAGGAGGATATTCATGGATATAATCACAACAGCTGCCGGCATTGAAATGCTGCTCCGCTGGGGACATTTTCTGGCCGGTATTACATGGATCGGATTACTGTATTACTTTAATTTTATACAATCTGAATACTTCAAGGTATCCAGTGTGGAATCAAAACATAATGTGATTCAGTTACTGGTGCCTAAAGCAATCTGGTGGTTCCGCTGGGCGGCCATGGCCACATTTATTACAGGTGCCGGAATCATGGGTGCTCGCGGCGCAGGCTGGAGCATAGATATCTACATCGGTGCTTTACTCGGCACTCTGATGTTCGCCAATGTCTGGCTGATTATCTGGCCAAACCAAAAGCAAATGATCGAATGGGCAACGTCTGCCACTTCGTCAGATTTACCACCGGAAGATGTTGCTGCAGGGCAGGCTAAAGCCGGACTGGCATCACGCACCAATACTTTGTTTTCAATTCCCATGTTGTTTTTCATGGGCGCCTCATCGCATTTTCCACATGGATTCAGCGTTGTTGCATTAATACTTGCCATCGCGATTATTGGCGCAATCGAATATAATGCGGTTAAAAATCAATGGGGACTTGGGCCAATGAAAAGCGTTACCGGTGTAATCCACAGCGGTCTCGGACTCTCAGTGGTTCTGATTCTATTACTTGAAATATTCGGCTAATATCAGCAACAACGATTAAGCGATCATTGTTATACTTACTGGCATCGGGAATCAGCGGGTTCCCGATGCCAGTTTACTCCCACTCCTATGACGTCTGTTTTGATACTTGGTAACGGATATATCGGCCAGACTTTAAAAGCCTGTTTTCCAGGTTCAGTTCATACCCACCGCAGCGTCGAGAAAGCCAGACAATCGAACGGCATTCACTTTGACCTCAACAACCGCCAAAGCTGGGCGAATCTTCCAAACCCTGACACAGTCATTTGGACTTTCCCGGCCCAACCACTCGATCTGGTCGAAGCGTTTTATCATGAAAATCTGGCTCAATGTCCCAATCTGCTGGTTTACGCCAGCACCTCGTGCTACCAGGTTGATATCCAGGATGCCATCGTTACAGAAAATTCCGAACTGGATGTTTCCAAACCCAGAGTGTCTGGTGAGGAATTCTTGCGTCGGCAAGGCGCTGCCATTCTGGTACTGAGCGGCATTTTCGGACCACAACGAGAGCCGATCGAATGGCTGAGAAAAGGCCGTATCAAACACTTCAACAAAATCGTCAATCTCATTCATCGAGATGATATTGCCGATATCACCTT
>JAHZJL010000182.1 GCA_022600935.1 Gammaproteobacteria bacterium | reverse complement strand
GATTGTTCAAGGATAAAGCGTTTCATTTGTCACCTGATGGGTGAGTGGATGCAAGTGCTTATTTTACCATTATTACCCTTTATAATCAGTCAATTATATCCATTTTATCAAGATTTAAAACTCGGATTCAGGTGTAAGGTAAACGCTGGCGAAAACACCCTTCTTTGAATATAAGAAGCTGTCTGGTTAAAAAGATATCCGCTGCAAAGCCCTTGAATTCGGTGTATTGTTTCGCTGCTTCTCGTTAAACAGCACAACTATTCGCCTCAAAGCGTCAAAAAAAATTATCTCGGTTCAAGAACTTTTCGCATGGACATTTTTTTTCAGACAGCTTCAAAGTGTATTTCAGGGCGACTGGTAATGCCGTAACATGTCTCCAGAAAGCGTTTGAACAGAATCTAAAAACTCTCCCAGGCAGATTTTTTGCGATTACCCAGGCTGGCAAACAACCATCCAATCAGGACACCGGCAAATAACACACCGGCGCCCAGCAAAAACCAGTCATGGCTGGATTTGTCCTGCAAGGCCTGGTTTTCCAGTTTTAAGTGGCGATTGCTGCGTTCCAGATTGACCAGCCGTTCTTGTAAATTATTGCGCTGGCGTTCAACATCCATACTACCGCTGACATGCTTTTTGAGTTCTACAAGCTCGTCTTTAAGTTGATCGCGCTCCATAGTCAAGGTCTGAATCTGCTCGTGTAACGCTTTGTCTGCTGGATTTCTGGATTTTGGTTCTGACTTTTTTTGGTGTCTTGAGTCAGGTAATTCTACTGGTTTGGGTGCTGTCTGCTGATTGACTGGCTGACTGGACAGGTAGCGGTTGACTGCATACCCCTTGATTCCGCTTTTCAGTTTCAGTTCGGAATAGCCTCCACCAATATCGTCAGTGATGACGGTCACAGGTGAGCCATTGGGTAATGATTTAAGAATTGGGTACTCATTCCCCGGACCACTGCGAACCTGTAAATAAGCCTGATCAATCACATAAGCCCGGTGTGCAGCAGCCAATATAAAAGGGCTGTGGACAATCATCAAAGAAAACACGACTGAAATTGAGATAAAGAACAGTCGTTTACTGTTTGTTAACTTCATGATGGCACCGTTTCAGAGAGGATTCAAGGCGAGTATTTACAGAGCCACTTAGTTTAACGCGCTTGACCCACTAATAAAAACTCAAGCAGGGCTTTTTGCGCATGCAATCGGTTTTCTGCCTGATCCCAGACCACACTTTGGGGGCCATCAATGACTTCGGCGGCAACTTCTTCACCACGATGTGCGGGCAAACAATGCATGAACAGTGCATCCGGTTTGGTATAAGCCATATTGTGTGAATTGACCTGGTAGTCTTTGAAGGCATGAATTCGTGCTGTTTGCTCCTGCTCCTGACCCATACTGGCCCAGACATCCGTAGTGACCATGTCAGCATCCTGCATTGCCTGCGCAGGGTCGCGGATGACCTGGATATCTCCTTGCGAACAGGTCAGAATATCTGGGTCCGGTTCATAGTCAGCTGGACATGCTATCCGTAATTTGAAATCAAGAATTGCCGCTGCGTTAATGTAGGAATGACACATATTATTACCATCCCCAATCCAGACCACTGTTTTACCTTTGATATCACCACGATGCTCGTAATAAGTTTGTATGTCAGCCAGTAACTGGCAGGGATGGTAGGAATCAGTCAAGGCATTGATGACCGGTACACTTGAGTAGTCTGCAAATCGAGTAATAATAGAGTGATCGTGAGTACGGATCATCACTGCATCAACCATGCGAGATATCACTCTGGCACTATCTTCAACTGGTTCTCCCCGGCCAAGCTGAGTATCTTTAGAGGATAAAAAGATTGCATGACCACCAAGCTGAGTCATGCCTGCTTCAAATGAGACTCGGGTGCGGGTTGAGGATTTTTCAAAAATCATCGCCAGGGTTTTGTTATTTAATGTCTGGTGATGTGTATAGCGATTTTGTTTGAGTTCGATCCCGCGTTTGATTAATGCCTGAAATTCCTGTTCCGTAATATCTTTCAAGGTAAGAAAATGACGTGGTTTCATAAAATTTCGATTAGTCGCATTAAAGCGAAATAGTAGTGTTTTAATGGATTATTTACCCTGGCCACGGTTGTGTCCATATAACTGGTTGTCTAACTTTTAACAGTATGTGCAGGGTTTAAAGTAACTATGAGTCGTTATCTGTTATTGACCAGGGAGGTGATAGTAGAGACAAGCTGGTCAGCGTGAGCAGGTTCGAATATCAGAGGAGGCAATAAGCGAATCGTGTTACCGGCGGTGACGTTGATGAGGGTTTTCATACTCAGCGCCTTGCTGACAAATTCGGGGCAGTCTTGTTTAAACTGAATGCCGAACATCATGCCTTGTCCACGAATATCTGTAATAATATCAACGTTGACCAAAGCTTCGCGTAATTGTTGAAGTATGGTCTGTCCGGTCTCAGCTGCCTGATTGATCAGGTCAAGCGTTTCAAATGTATCAAGAACTGCAAGCGCTGCGGCACATGCTAAAGGGTTGCCGCCAAAGGTTGATCCATGCATACCTGCGCTTAATACTTCAGCAGCTTGTCCTTTTGCCAGGCAGGCACCAATCGGCACACCGTTGCCAAGTGCTTTGGCCAGAGTGCACACATCCGGTACAATGTTCGCGTGTTCAAAAGCAAATAGTTTACCAGTGCGGCCCATGCCGGTTTGAATTTCATCGAGCATCAGCAACCAGTGGTTGTTGTCACACAATTCACGCAGCCGGGTCAGATATTCAGGATCTGGAATATTGACTCCGCCTTCACCTTGAATTGGTTCAACCAGCACAGCGACGATAGATTCATCGTTCTGTAAGGCTTTGACAGCCTCAATATCATTAAACGGAGTGCGCACAAATCCATCCAGCAAGGGTCCAAATCCGTTCTGGATTTTTGCATTACCCGTTGCGCTCAAAGTGGCCATAGTGCGGCCATGGAAGCTTTGTTCCATGGCTACGATTTTGGGCAGCTCAATTCCTTGTTGATGTCCATAACGACGTGCAAGTTTGATGGCTGCTTCATTGGCTTCTGCTCCGGAATTACAGAAAAACACACTGTCCATTGAACTCAGCGAGGTGAGTCTGGTTGCCAGCTGTTCCTGTTTGTCAATGGTATATAGATTTGAAGTGTGTAGCAGACAACCGGCCTGCTTGGCGATTGCATCACAAACAGCGGGGTGAGCGTGACCCAGATTGCAGACAGCTATGCCGGATAAGGCATCCAGATATTGTTGATTGTCCTGATCCCAGAGCCAGACACCATCACCTCGTTTGAAACTGACATCTAATCTTGAATAAGTCGGCATGATATTGCTTTTCATCGAGAGTTGTTACCCTGTGAACAATGAAAAACCGGCAATTATATCAGTTTGAGTAAATCAGACAAAGTAAAAAAGAAAAAACAGGGGGAAAGGGGTTTAATTAGTCAGATTTTAGTCACAAAATACAGGAATCAAGCATTATTCAGTAAAATTAAAGTAATGGAAATCAGGTTACCAGATCAGGTCACTTGGGACATCGTAACCTTCATAGCCATCGATACTATCTGCATCATCTTCTCCAGGCTGGTTGATAATAATCAACAATTCGCTTTTCAGTTCATGGGTTTTCTCGGCAACTGATACCGGGAGAATGATATACCGATTGTCAAATTTAATGATAGCCATTTTTCCATCACTGAGTTGTGTACGCAGTGATGGATTGACATAAATGGTTTTTACCGTATTCCCAACCTGGAAATGGTAAGCAATATCATCATTCTGGTCTTGATTTAATTGTATACTGTGCGTTTCGATTAACTGCTGTATCTGTGCATCAATTGCTTTCGATTGAAGCAATTGCTGTTTTTGCTGATTGAGTTGCTTGTCTTTCAAGGCTTTTTCAGCCTGTGCTTTTTGAATTGCCAGCTTCTCGGCATCCACTTGTGTTTTAGCCTGGCGGTTTTGTTTGTTCTTTTTGCGCTTTTCCGCCTTGACCTGATTGGCTTTTTGCTTGTTGATAGCTCCGGCTTTCAGTAATTGATCCTGTAAAGAATTCGCCATAATGAATTGACCTGGGTTAATTAAATTTAATGCACTATTAGAGATGTGTACTTTGTAAAGTCTGTCTCTGCTTAGATCCTGTTCAAGATCTCGCTGAATGACGTATTGCAGCGTTACAAAGTGGACTCAAAATGCTCACAAGCTCCAGTATACCGTGCTTTATCTCCCACTGTTGCTTTGCACTCCATCCATTGATCAAGATCTTGAACAGGGTCTTACGTTGGATCATAAATAATGATGAATTGCTGTGGTCCATGTTCATTTTTTTCAATGTGTTGTTGAATTTCATTTGATTGAGTCAATAATGTGAACTGATTAACAGCAATTGTTCGTCTGGTCATGGTGGCTGGAAAACGTTGAGTTGTGCCTTTTAAGATTCAGGTGCAACCTTGCTATCAATATTCAAGGCATTGAAAAACAACAATGAAACGTCTTAATCATGTAGTCTGTGGTATTTTGCATCTCTTGGATTATACAGCTTGAAATGTGAAATCATTCCTGTATAAATCTGGCAAGTTTGTCTGATGGCGTGTATTATGCTCGGACTTTACTACACTATTATTAATCAATTACCGAACATTTGCATTCCAAACACGACTTTGAATAGTTGAAATTTGTACAATAACAAATAATTATGTTTAAATATCAAGAAGATAGATGGCCTGTTGCTATCATACTCGGATTTACAGTTCTGGATTTCATCGTATTTTTCTCAGTAAACAACCTGACTTTTTTTATCTGTTACTGGTTGATCATGATTGTTCCAAAAGGAATTATCAGTCCCTGGAATCACCATCACCAGCATGTGCTGACATTTAAGTCAAATGTATTAAACAGACTCCTGGAAATCATCTATGCCTTGCATACAGGTGTCACTACAAATTTGTGGGTGTTACATCACAATATTGGCCATCATGTCCTGTTTCTTGATCAAAAAGCTGACCCCAGCCGCTGGAAACGTGACAATGGCAAAACCATGGGTGAGCTGGAATATTCACTGGTAACTGCAGCTACAGCATATTACCGCGGTTATCTGATGGGTAAACAAAATCCCAAATTGCAAAAACAATTCCTGACGTTTACCGCAATTACTTTTATTTTGGTTGCCGCATTGACCATCTATAAGCCAGCGGCTGCATTGTTTGTATTTATTTTACCAATGATCGGTAGTCTGACCTTTACCGCCTGGGTGACTTACGATCACCATGCAGGCCTGGATACTGATGATATTTTCTCAGCTTCGTACAACAATCTCGACCCGTTGTTCAATCTGTTATCAGGAAATCTTGGTTATCATACAGCGCATCATTACAAACAGGGCGTGCACTGGTCGCAACTGCCAGAACTTCATGAAAAAATCAAACACAAAATTCCGAATCACCTGTACAGGGATTCAATATTTATTCAGTTTTTGAATTACCTCGGCATTAAAAAACTGATCCGGGTTTAGCGGGATAAAGAACTACACGGTTTAAATTGACTGTGTAAGGCAGTGTCTTAACTTTAAAGATCGAGATGCCCGAATTGACATGTACGGGGGATTTCAATTTAATTTAACAATCGAATTCTTGAATGAGTCCATCCACAACTCTGCTTGCTTGTTACAGTGTTGTTTTTCTCAAAAGACTCTGAGTTGAATACTGCATGACTGTCTTTCAACGCCTGAATCATGCTTATCGTATTTTCGCAACGGCAATCTGTTATGCGTTATTCGGGATTCTGGGTCTATTGATATGGACTATCGGCTTTCCTTTAATAACAGTGTTATTGCCTAGGCACCAGCGCTTGCAGTCTGCTCACAAGCTTGCCAGGTCAGTTTTTAGGTTTTTTATTGGCTGGATGCGCTTGCTAGGCGTTTTAAGTTTTGAATTTGTTAACGACTCCAACCTGAACCGCCCCGGTTCAATCATTATTGCCAACCATCCGTCTTTACTCGATATCGTTTTTTTAATCTCAAGAGTCAGCAATGCTGTGTGTATTGTCCGTAAAGACTTGATGAGAAATCTGTTTATGCGTAGTGCCATCAAACACTGCGGCTATGTGATTAACGACCATGCAGATTTACTCGTTAATGATTGCACTGAGGTACTTGATCAATCGATGACATTGATCATATTTCCTCAAGGTACACGGTCACCGTTGAATGAGGTCTTTAAGTTTCAGCGAGGGATGGCTCGTATCGCATTACATACAGATGCCGATATTATCCCGGTATTTATTGAATGTGACCCACCTCATCTAAGAAAAGGTGAGCCCTGGTATTGTGTTCCTGTCAGGCCACCTCATTATCGCTTAATAGTTGGTGATAAAATAAATCCTAAAGAGCATGTTGACTCCGACTTGCCGTCAATTGCCAGCCGTCAGCTAACCCGATTTTTAGAAAACCATTTTGTCGAACAATACCATTTTGCCAGACAGTCTGCCGTATAAAGACCAGTTGGAAGCTGAATTAAAACGACTGATTATTGAGACATTTGATCTGGTCGAAATCCAGGCAGATGAAATCAACAGTTATGATCTGTTATTTGCCGGTGGTATCGGTCTGGACTCTATTGATGCACTGGAGCTGGGTCTGGCGATCAAGAATCAATACGGAATCAGTATTGACCCGTCTGATAAGCGGGTCCAGCAATATTTTTCATCAATTTCCAGCCTGGCCGAATGGATTGCTGAATGGCAGAATTATAACAATCGTTTATCCTGAATCATTATGAATAATCCTGAACAGATTCTTCAGACCATTACCGAACTCATGCACGAATTATTTGAGGTCGATCCCTCGCTGGTGTCCAGGAATTCAACCCTGGATGAATTGGACGTGGATAGTATCGATGCAGTGGATATGCTGGTTAGAATTCATGAAATGACAGGTAAGCGAATCAGGCCCGGTGATTTCAAATCTGTTGTCAATATCGGTGATATCGTAGATGCACTGGATGTCATTCTTAATCAAAAAAAAGACGTGTCCTGATCCTGTTAATCGTCAAACAGTTCTGTCCCGGTTAAACTCGGATTTAATATCAATTTGGGCAATATGACTATTGTTAATGCCATGGTCGTGGTATCAATCGTGTTAATGCCGCTGTTTATCTTTTTGTTTCTGGATAACATCCAGCCGCGATATTTTGCAATCGCATTAATCAGTATGTTTGCCGCACGATTTTTAATGCAATTCAAAACCTTGCCAGTTCAAAAATCCATTTCGGTGTGGATGGTTCTGATGCTGATCGGTATGGGAGTAATCGCCTTCGCTGACAACAGCACAATGTTGTTAAGCTATCCGGTATTAATGAATGCTGGTTTCCTGTGTTTATTTCTGTTTACGCTGATATTCCCTCCGACGATTGTTGAAAAAATTGCGCGTTTACAGGATCCTGATTTACCGGAAGCCGGTGTACGTTACACTCGTCAAGTGACCAAGGTATGGTGCGGGTTTTTTCTGATCAATGGCTTAATTGCGGCATGGACAGTCTGGTATGGCAATCGTCAGATCTGGGGCTTGTATAATGGCTTGATCTCATATCTGTTAACAGCGTTTTTGATGCTGATTGAATATTGTATTCGATGCAGGGTAAGGCATTTGATTGATCATGAGTGAATGTGTGCAAATCTGTTTTCCGGAACCACAGCGCATCATGACAATTTCGAAACTGGAACGACAGCTGGAGCTACTGATTCCAAGAGATCTGGCCTATGTCAACGGTCACTTTGAGCAGTTGTCAATAGTTCCAGGCGTCACTCAAGTCCATTGGGCTGTTCATTATGCACGACAGTGTTTCAGCAATTGCGATAACAGTGCAAATACTGATCGATTCAGCAACGACTCCACAAATAAACAATTGCTAACTGGTTTTTATCAAATGCAGTCAGTTAAATTCAAACGCTTGATGACTCCTGAATGTGCGGTGTCACTTGATTTGCGTGTGACTGACAGTTTTCAAAAACTGTATTTTAAATTTTACACTGATGATCAGGAATTCAGCTCAGGCAGACTCTATTTCAATCCACATGCAAACTGAGCAACTCTTTAACCCGTGTTTTATTATTCCGGTTTACAACCATGAGAAACCGTTGCCAGAGGTCATTGATAAACTCAGGCAATACCATTACCCCTGTATAATTATTGATGATGGGAGTTCAGTTGAGTGTGCAGCCGTCATCCAATCGCTTGTCTCGGCAGAAAACAGGGTGTCTGTGTTGATACATAAGATCAATCTGGGTAAAGGCGCAGCCATAAAAAATGCAATCAAACATGCTTATCAACACGGTTACAGTCATGCCTTACAAGTCGACGCAGATGGACAGCATAGTCTTGACGATGTTCCACGCTTTCTGGAACAGGCTCAACGTCATCCGCAGTGTATTGTCATCGGAACCCCTTTGTTCGATGAAAGTATTCCCAAAATTCGTTTATACAGCCGCTATCTGACTCATATCTGGGTATGGATAAACACCTTGTCTTTCCATCTAAAAGATACCATGTGTGGATTTCGAGTGTATCCGGTTGCCTTGTTACACGATTATCTCAGCGACCATCAAACCGGCAACCGCATGGAGTTTGATATTGAAATACTGGTCAAACTGTTTCGCCAACAGGCTTGCGTGGAAAGTATCTCGACGCATGTCAATTATCCCCAGGATGGCATCTCACATTTTCGCTTGTGGAGAGATAATTACCTGATCAGCAAAATGCACGCAAGCCTGTTTTTTTCACTGTTATATTCATATATACCGCAACTCTTGAAACAGAACGTATTTAAGATGATCAGATAGTGATATGAGCGAAACACAACAGCCCTCGCACTGGGCCAATGTCGAGGAAACCGGCGCTTACTGGGGCATGCGCCTGATGATAGCCATCTACAGGCTTTTCGGTCGACCTGCATTCCGGGTGGCATTGTATCCTGTGGTAAGCTTTTATTTTTTGACGAACCATCAGGCCAGGTCCGCTTCGCGTCAGTATCTGCAACATTTACAACAGTTTGCACCGCAATTAGGCATCGATAATACACGGTGGAACAGCTTCCGCCATTTCTACAATTTTTCGGAAGGCGTTCTGGACAAGATTGTAGCCTGGATGGGTGGTTATGATTTTGAACAGATTCGTTTTCACGGTCACGATGAATTCGACAAACTCATTCACGCCAATACAGGTGCATTGATCATTGGCGCTCATATCGGCAATATGGAAATTTGCCGGGCGATTGCCGAGCATCGTAAAACCGTGCGCTTGAATGTGCTGATCCATACCCGCAATATGGAAAAATATAACGCCATTCTTAACTCGGTAGACAGCGCCAATACTGTTGAGCTGATACAGGTTACTGAGCTTAATCCTGCCACTGCAATCAGTTTGCAGGAAAAAATCAACCGAGGCGAATTTATCATCGTTGTCGGCGATCGTATCCCCATCAACAGCCCTACACGAACTGTTGATATTGAATTTCTCGGTGAACAAGCGGCATTTTCACAAGGCCCATATCTGCTGGCAGCCTTGCTTAAATGTCCGGTCTACACATTTTGCTCGATTCGTGGTGATGATGGATTGTATGATATCTATCTCGATCCCTTCACCGAGCAAATCACCATTCCCCGCAAAAACCCGGATCGAGAACTGACAATTCAACGTTATGCCAGCCAATATGCAAACACATTGCAAAATTATTGCCTTAAAGCGCCGCTGCAATGGTTCAATTTTTTTCCGTTTTGGGGCTAAGCTGTCTCGTTGTTGCTACTGACCCTGAAGAAAGATCACTAATGTTTGCTGACTGATACTGCGGCTTATTGTTTAAACATATACGTATGCCTGGCGACACGACTATTTCAGCCTCAGTTGATATCCAGGTTCCATTTTATGACATCGATATGTTAGGCATTGCCTGGCACGGGCATTATGCCAGGTATTTTGAAATTGCCCGCTGCGTCTTGCTGGACAAGATTGATTATGGATACATGGCAATGAAACAAAGCGGCTTTCTGTGGCCGGTCATCGATTTGCAAGTACGTTATATTGCATCCCTGAAATTCGAGCAGACCATGCGCGTCATTGCCGAACTGGTTGAATACGAGTTCCGCTTAAAGATTAAATATTCGATTATTGACAGCAATACTGGTCAGCGCATCGCCAAAGGTGAAACGACTCAGGTTGCAGTTGATTCGGACAGTGGGGAAATGTGTTTTGCCTCGCCGCAAATCATGTTGGATAAGGTGGAGGCAGCTTTGACAAACTCAGCAGATAATTGCGAAGACAGATAGGGAACAACAGAAACTAAACCGGCGTCAGGTTGGCATAGGCCAAGACTAACCATTTGGTGCCTACAGACTCAAAATTAATTTGTACCCGGGCTTGTTGACCATCTCCCTCCTGCTGCAAAATGACGCCCTGGCCGAATTTAACATGACTGACTTGCTGGCCCAGTGAAAAGCCTGTGTCAGCAGTCATCGAATCAAACCTGGAGCCTGCGTGTTGAAACGCTGTGAGTGGACGGCTGACCTGGCCACGCATTCTGGTCTCCTGCAAATATTCGGCAGGAATCTCACGCAAAAACCGGGAAGGCTGGGCACGGTTTTCGTTACCATATAAGCGTCTTGACTCAGCATGGGTAATGATCAATTGCTGACGGGCGCGGGTCATACCCACGTAGCACAGCCGTCGTTCTTCTTCAAGGCGGCCAACTTCTTCCAAAGACTTTTGCCCGGGAAACAAACCTTCTTCCATGCCGACCAGAAACACAAGATCAAATTCCAGCCCTTTGGCGGAGTGTAAGGTCATCAATTGTACACAATCCTCGTCCAGATCACCTTGTGTTTCACCGGCTTCCAATGCAGCGTGAGATAAAAATAAATCCAGGATATTGTGATTTTCGGAATCCGACTCAAATTCATTCCTGAACTGGCGAGCAGCGTTAACCAGCTCTTTGAGGTTATCGATGCGTGCAGCGCCTTTTTCCTGACCTTCTTTTTCATGGTGAGCGATCAACCCGCTTTTTTCCACGACCAGTCGAACCTGGTCATACAATGCCATCTCAACAGCCTGCTCAGCCAGTTGCTCGATCAAATCCACAAAACCAGTGATGGCATTGAGCGCGCGTCCACTCAAGGCTTTGTCACGACACAACATCCGTGCGGCTTCCCACAATGAACAACGCTGGGCCTTGGCAATTTCACGCACCGCATCCAGGCTGCGAGCGCCAATTCCACGTACTGGCAGGTTGACGATTCGCTCAAATGAGGCATCGTCGTGGCGATTTGCAAGCATACGCAAATATGCCAGAGCATTCTTGATTTCGGCGCGCTCGAAAAAGCGCAGTCCACCATAAACCCGGTAAGGTATTGCAGCACTGACCAGGCGTTCCTCAAACAGTCGCGACTGCGCGTTGGAGCGGTATAACACCGCAGCCTGATCACGGCGGTTACCTTCGGCAATCCATTGTTTGATCCGGTTGATGACGAAATACGCTTCATCTTGCTCGTTGAAGGCACCGTATACTGAAATCAGGTCGCCATCCTTATCATCAGTCCACAATTTTTTACCCATGCGCTTATCATTGTGCTCAATCAAAGCATTGGCAGCATTGAGAATATTACCGGTCGAGCGGTAATTCTGCTCCAGTCGCACCAGCTTGTGGTCCGGATAATCTTGCTGGAAACGGTAGATATTTTCAATCTGGGCGCCACGCCAGCCGTAAATCGACTGATCATCGTCACCGACCACAAACAGGTTGTTCTGACCGTCAGTCAACAGTTTCAGCCATTGATACTGGATAGTATTGGTGTCCTGAAATTCGTCAACCAGAACATAACGAAACCGGCTTCGATATTGTTCCAGTAACTCAGGTGTCTTCTGCAGTGTTTCTACACAACGCAGCAACAACTCGGCAAAATCAACCAGCCCGGAGCGTTGGCATAAATCTTCGTAGGTCTTATAAATCTGCTGCATCTGAATCCAGAATGCACCGTCCGCTTCTACATCAGCTGCGCGTCGTCCTTCGTCTTTGTGGCCATTGATATACCATTGAATCTGGCGTGGCGGGTAATGTGCCTCATCAAGTTCGGCGGCTTTGACAATGCGTTTGATCATACGTTGCTGATCATCAGAGTCCAGCACTTGAAAGGTCTCGGGCAGATTGGCTGCAGCGCTGTGACGGCGAAGAAAACGATGAGCTAAACCATGAAATGTACCGATCCACATACCACTGTGGGTTTCCTGTTGAATGAGTTGTTCAACCCGGTCCAACATTTCACGCGCTGCCTTGTTAGTGAAAGTGACAGCCAGAATCCGATATGGCGCCAGGTTTTCAACTTGCATCATCCAGCCAATGCGATGCACCAGCACACGGGTTTTGCCGCTTCCGGCCCCTGCCAGAACCAGAGCGGATTGAAAAGGTGCAGCCACAGCCTCTCGCTGGGCATCGTTAAGCGGGTCGATCAGTGGTGTAATATCCATGCGCGTATTGTATCAAATCATCTGGTCTTGACCGACTGTTACAGTGAGCCAGAATGACCATTTCAACGATGCAAGCAAAATTCCCGATTTATATAATGAGGCAAGGGTAGGGTGCTGACTATTCCAGCATCCAGGAAAATACAGACCAGTCACTAATTGATACAATGCAAATAAATGATCAACTTTGAGTTCAATATAGAATGATTCAAAAGACTTATGGAGTATGACCATGAAAATCTGTTGCAAACTGATCACCTTGATTGTTTTCGTCGTGAGTTCGCCAATGACAATTGCTGAAATCAAATCCACTGTTATCGATTACACAATAGACGGCAAACCTTTTCAGGGCTATCTAAGCTACGATGACAAGCTGACCGGAAAACGTCCGGGAGTCATTGTTGTCCATGAATGGTGGGGTCATAACAACTATGCCAGAAAGCGGGCGGAGATGCTGGCAGAACTGGGCTACACTGCATTTGCACTGGATATGTACGGCAAGGGCAAGTTAGCTGATCATCCAGATAATGCGCAAGCCTACATGCAATCTGTTATGTCGAATATGGGCGTCATGGAACAACGTTTTAATCAAGCCTGGACATTGCTTAAACAGCAGCCCACAGTTGACCTGGACAAGATTGCAGCAATTGGCTATTGTTTTGGCGGAGCAGTGGTCTTACACATGGCAAAAAACGGAGCAGACCTGGCTGGAGTCGTCAGCTTCCACGGTTCTTTGTCCGAAAAGCTGCAGCCAAAACCAAATACAGTCAAGGCCAGTGTGCTTGTATTGAACGGCGCTGACGATCCGTTTATAACAGCAGAACAAATAAACAACTTCAAACAAACCATGAAAGCTGCCAATGCTGATTTTAGGTTCATCAACTATCCTGGAGCAAAACACAGTTTTACTAATCCCGGAGCAGATAAGTTTGGTCAACAGTTTAATATGCCACTTGAGTATAATGAAGCTGTGGACAAGCAATCCTGGGAGGAAATGCAGGGTTATTTTTCGAAAATCTTTAAATGATCTGCAGTGAACTTTTTATACTTGATGTCATTTTTACCTTCATCTATGGACTCATGCTCCAACCGACGACTATTCGGGAGTACAGATTCGGCTATATCCTTGCTCAAGCACCAAGCTGATGGCGTCCAGTTTCATTTGATCAGTACAAGTCTTTTGTATTTAAACGACCAGTTTCAATCGTGTGTCCTGAGGTTCAGCCCACAATGTCAGAGATAACCGATAGCTTGTGATAAGCTTCTCCTAATTACAAATCATGATTGCCAGGCAGAACGATCCCTATGAGTACAGTTAAATGTAATGACAGTAAGGTGTATTACAGCAGCCGATATTGGAATGATATT
>JAHZJL010000181.1 GCA_022600935.1 Gammaproteobacteria bacterium | reverse complement strand
GTTCAACCGGATCATTGCCTTTATCCGGTAATGTTGTCGCTATTGTTGCTGGGAATGGAGAAAGTTCCTGTCAAGATGACCCAACATGCGGTGATGGCAAGCAGGCAACAGAAGCCGATTTAAAACCAGAAGATGTTGTAGTTGGTCCAGATGGCAGTGTTTATGTATCCGATTGGCTTAAAAACAGAGTCAGACGCATCGATCCGGATGGCACTATTAGCACTGTAGCCGGTAATGGTAATTATTGCTCTACATCATCTACCCCAGGATGTGGTGATGGAGGATTGGCAATTGATGCCCCGATTGGTTCTGCGAGAGGTCTTGCGCTGGGGCCTGATGGCAGTTTATACATTTCGTCATTTGGTCTGGTTCTTAATGATGCACGAGATCGGGTTCGACGTGTATTACCGAATGGCCGAATTACCACAATTGTGGGCACAGGTGAGCGAGGTTTTAGTGGTGATGGTGGATTAGCCACTGAAGCGAAGCTTGCTGCACCGATTAGTGTTGCCGCTACTCTCGATGGTAGTGTGTATATTGCAGATCTTGGCAATGGTCGTGTTCGACGTATTGGGACGGCTGGTATTATTACCACTGTTGCGGGTAACGGAATGGATCACGGTGTTGGAACAGCGGGATCTGGTGATGGCGGACCGGCAACTGAAGCAATCATAAGGCCGGTCGGTATCGCAGTTGATTCAGATGGAGTTCTGTATATCAGTGACGATAGTATCGTTGATGGCATGCGAATTCGCCGGGTTGGTACAGATGGAATCATCACAACAATTGCAGGAAGTAATTGCAATGGCTTTTATCGAAATGATGGTATCTCAGCCACAGATGCTTGTATTACCCTCGATGGTAAAGTCGCAGTCGGTGCAGATGGAAGTGTTTATTTGGGTTCGTATTTTCAACGTCGTATTAGACGTATTGGCACTGATGGCATCATCACAACGGTTGCTGGTAATGGGAAAAGGGGTTTGTCAGCCGACGGAGAGTCTGCTTTACAGTCGACATTTAGTCGACCAGTGAATGTAGCCTTAGGTCCCGCAGGAAATCTCTATGTTGTCGATCAAGGAAACAATGATCGAATTCGCAGAATCGGCCCTCCCGGAGACAGACTGCAAGACTTAACATTACGCGTTGCGTCTGAAGATGGACGTGAGGTTTATGAATTTGATGCCAGCGGACGTCATTTAGCAACGCGTCATGCACTCACCGGAGCTGTTCTCTATTCATTTTCTTACAACACAGCTGGTCAGCTAATTTCAGTTACTGATGGCGATCAAAATGCAACGACCATTCAACGTACAGCTGATGGACAGCCTTCATCAATTACAGGACCTTATGGTCAAATAACAGTGCTCAGCATGGATCAGCATGGCTACCTTGATACCATCACTAATCCGGCTGGTGAGTCTCATCAGATGATTTACACCGACAGTGGATTACTCACTGACTTTAGCAACCCGCGCCAATTAACATCCACCTATGCTTACACGACAGAAGGTCGATTAAAGACTGCTCGCAATCCTGAAAACGGTGGTCTGAATCTGGAATATGTTGATACGGGTACAGGTTATCAGGTTATTCGAACATCAGTGTTAAATCGGCAAACTGTCTACAGTGTTGAAACCGCAGCTACAGGTTCGCAAACACGAACCACAACATTTCCAAATGGAACCCAGTCAACAACTCAATCAGGGAGTGACAATCGTTATGAGATTACCAGTCCGAGTGGGTTAATTAAGGAACGCATCGAAAGCGCAGATCCGCGTTTTTCAACCCAAGCGCCGCTTGCACAATCTATTACATTAAAAAATGGTGGATTAAAACGCACATTAACACATGATCGAACGGTGGAACTAAGCAAACCTGACGACCCATTCAGCTTGACGCGTCAAACCGATACCTTCAGCTTAAATGGACGAATTTTCATACGTGATTATGATGCGTTATTACGCACCTTTACAAATACGAGCGCAGAAAATCGACAATCAACGACAGCAATCGATCTGCAAGGTCGGCTGGCAAAAACCGAGATACCTGGTATTCTGCCAACGACGTTGACTTACGATAATCGCGGTCGTGTTAAAACAATGACCCAGGGTAATCGAGTCATGCAGTTTTTCTATAAACTGGATGGTCATTTAGAAAAAATTATAGACCCGATTAACCGGGAAGCGCTGTTCGATTATGACCAGGCAGGGAGAATCAAAACACAAACATTATTTGGAAATCGTACTGTCAGTTATAACTACGATGCGAATGGCAATATCAAATCAATTACGCCTCCCGGAAAATCTGCGCATACCTTTGAATATACAGACATTGACTTGGAGTCGACATACAATCCGCCAGCTGTCTCAGGCGGTGGCTCTACACAATATGACTATAACCTGGATCGACAACTGGAATTAGTGACCCGCCCAGATGGCATCCAGCTCGATTATCAATATCAAGCGGATGGGCGCTTGAAGTCATTGACCATTCCACGCGGGGTACTTGGTTATGAATACAATGCCAAAGGCCAGTTAGAAAAAATCACCGCACCAGATGGTGGAACAGTCAATTATCGTTATGATAATGCCTTACTGGAGCGTATCACATCAACAGGTGTCGTCAGTGGACGAGTCGAATTTGAATACGATGATGATTTCCGTTTATCGCAAGTAGAAGTGAATCGTAGCAATCCAATTGCTTATAGTTACGATGGTGATGGCCTGCTGACGCAAGCGGGCGATTTAACCTTGACCTACCGTTCAGACAATCCACTGCTTGCAGGATCATCGTTAGGCAATGTAAGTGATAGCTACTCACACAATCCCTTTGGTGAAATGAGTGGTTATACAGCGAAATACAATAGTTCGGTACTCTACGATGTCATCTACAGTCAGGATAAGTTAGGACGCATAGCGCAGAAAGCTGAAACCATTGCCGGGGTTCAAACCACACTTACCTATACCTATGATACTGCTGGTCGATTGGATACGGTGTCACAAAATAATGTTAAGTTGCGTGATTATGATTATGATGCCAATGGCAACAGAACCCATGTCAACGGTGCACAACTCGGCCAATACGACAATCAGGATCGCTTATTAAGCTATGCTGGAATAACCTTTGAGTACACTGCAAATGGTGAATTAAAGACCAAGACAGAAGGTTCACAAGTCACTCAATATCACTATGATGTACTTGGTAACCTGATCAGTGTTGTTCTGCCTAATAGTACAGTGATTGACTACATTATTGATGGTCAAATCCGTCGAGTTGGTAAAAAAGTTAATGGAACCCTTCAACAAGGATTTCTGTATCACGATCAATTAAACCCTGTGGCAGAACTGGATGGAAATGGAGACGTTATAAGCCGATTTATCTACGCCAGTAGAGGCAATGTGCCTGACTATATAATTAAAAATAGCGGTACATATCGAGTGATTACTGATCAGCTTGGTAGTCCACGTTTAATCGTTGATGTGGCGACAGGAGTGATTGCTCAACGGCTTGATTATGATGAGTTTGGTAATGTTTTACTTGATACATCTCCAGGATTTCAGCCGTTTGGTTTTGCTGGGGGAATATATGACCTAGATACCGGATTGGTACGGTTTGGGGCGAGGGATTATGATGCCAGTATTGGACGATGGACCTCTAAAGATCAGATTTTGTTTTCTTCTGGATCATTCAACCATTTCATCTATGCAAACAACAATCCCACAAGTTTAATTGATCCACATGGTAAGTATGCGACTGTGATTGTGGGCGCTGGAATTAGATATTTTGGAGGACGAGCGCTAGCTGGGGCAATTGGGAATGGTTTAAGAGGTGTTGCTGGTCGCAGGCTTGGTAATGTTCTAAATTGTGTTGTTTTGGGGGGTTGTAGTGATTTTATAGATGATCTGACATCTAATAATGAAGCAGCTGGAGAAGGTCAGGGAAGTAGCAGCAACTCGGGTGACTCCTGTCCTACTTCCTCTGATGAGGAGAAGCCTGATTTTGGCAATTTGCCGAATCCTATACCTCCAAAGCCTGAAGGAGTTACTGGGGGTGATAATACAGACGGTGACCCTTTTGGTGGTTCAGTTCCTAACAATAAGCCATCTTCAACGGGAGGTAGAAAGAGAGGTCGTACTCTGTGAGGCTGAAGGTGTGCTG
>JAHZJL010000180.1 GCA_022600935.1 Gammaproteobacteria bacterium | reverse complement strand
CTGGACCGGCAGCATTATTGCCGACATTTGCTTGCTGTGGTCTGAGCAGACTGAAGCACTGCAGTGCTGGAATAATGCCCAGAACGGTCAGTTATTGCAAAGTATCGACACTGAAAACGCGGTTAAATTCTGGCTGTCCCGCCCCGGCGATGACCAGGTGTTAGTCGAAACCCAAATCCGCATCGTCAACATTCCGCCGCGCAGAATCAGGCGTCGCAGGCGTCACATCTGGAGTTTGCTGTAATGAACACAGCGACTTCTACTCGCTTGCTGTTAGTCGAAGATGACCAACGTCTCGCTCATTTAATCCGTGATTATCTCGAACCACAAGGTTTCGTGGTCAGCATACAATACCGGGGTGATCAAGCGGTCAGTGAGTTTACTCCTCAAACAACGGATCTGGTCATTCTGGATTTAATGCTACCTGGTCTGGATGGTTTACATGTCTGTCAGCAGATCAGGGAACAGTTTGATGGACCGATTCTGATTTTGACTGCACAAAACAGCGATATCAACCATGTGATGGGACTGGAGTTGGGTGCGGACGACTTTGTGACTAAGCCAATCGAACCTCCTGTGTTACTGGCCAGGCTAAGAGCCTTGTTACGTCGCACCAATCAAAATAAGTTGGCCCTGGAACAGCTGGATTGTAAGTATGAATTACAATTTGGCAGATTGTACCTGAACCGTAAAGCACAGCAAGTAATTCTGAATCAAGACATCATCGAACTGACCACACAGGAATTTGACTTGCTATGGTTTCTGGCCGAAAACGCTGGCACTGTGCTTAGCCGTGACCGGATTTTTTCGCATATGCGAGGTATCGAATATGACGGCATGGATCGAACTGTCGATGTGCGCATTTCCCGCCTACGCAAAAAACTGCTGGATCATCCTGACAAACCGCAACGCCTTAAAACTGTTTGGGGAAAAGGCTATTTGTTCGTGGCTGAGGCTTGGGGCTAACCATGTCCAATGCTCTGTTTTTGCGTAATTATCTGATTATTGTCGGTTTAATTCTGGCAGTTGGCTGGGGACTGGATCGGGTATTACTGCACTATAACAAACAAGACAATTTAGCGACGGATAGCCAGTATTTGCGCGGCAGTTTCCTCTACATCAACACAGTGCTAGAGAACGACCAGTCAGCCGTCCGGAATTCCTGGCAACACTACAAGGCTGAGTTCGAACACGAACTGGGATATCCGGTTGCATTGTATGAACGCAGTGACTTTTCAGGCGATCAGAATTTTCTCGACCAGCTTGAGACCGGACACATTCTCGCGCTTACTAACGAAAACAATGCGATGGTTTATTATCGGCAAATCAATGTCAGCGATTATGTCATTGCGCTAGGGCCGATCTTAACCAGCGACAGTTGGCAATATAACGACATGGTGTTAATTGCTGTGTATCATGTTTTTGTCGCAGTTGCCTTGTTTTTCTGGTTACGCCCGTTTTCCAGTGATTTACATGAATTGCGCAGCGCTGCTTCCCGTTTTGGCGAAAATGACTTTTCCACCCGGGTCAACGTCAACCAATCCTCCAGCATCAGACCAGTTGCCGATGCCTTCAATGCCATGGCGCAGCGTATCGAGGAACTGGTATCCGCACACAAAGACCTGACTCAGGCAGTTTCGCATGAATTGAAAACACCACTGGCGCGATTCAAGTTCAGCCTTGAAATCATCTCCAACCTTAGCGATTCCAAGCAGCGCATGTCATATATAGAAGCCATGAAAGAGGATGTTCGCGAACTGGATGAATTAATCGCAGAAATGCTCAGTTATGCCGAGTTTGGTGCTCATCATCTGAAACTGAATCTTGAAGTTTTCCACGCCGGAGACTGGCTGCGTGAGTGTGTTAAGCATTATGCGCAGGAAGCGAAGATTTCAAATATCGAATTAGACATTAACATTGAGCACCCGGATCAAACTATTCGCATCGATAAACATTTAATGAGCCGAGCCTTGCATAACCTGATACGCAATGCACTGCGTTATGCGCATCAACACATTCAAATCAGCTTGCATTTTGCGGAACAACAGACAACATTGCGAGTTGATGACGATGGGCCAGGCATTCCGGAGCAGTTTCGTGAGCAGGTTTTTCAGCCGTTTACACGTCTTGATGGCAGCCGGGACAGACAGTCCGGAGGACATGGACTGGGGCTGGCGATTACCCGGAGAATCGTCCATCAACACGGTGGTAGTATTCAAGTCGGAGCATCATCCACGGGTGGAGCCGGGTTTCAACTGCACTGGCCGGGATAATCAAAGAATTTTACGCTGTTTAACAAGCATAGCGTTGAACCCAGCGATAAAGCGTTGTATGGTCAACTTCAACGCCTCGTTCCAACATCATTTCTTCCAAATCGCGATAGCTGATTCCGTATTTACAGTCCCATCTCACACAGCCGAGGATAATCTCGCCCTGATAATGACGCCATTTGAAATCGTTTATTGCTTATGATCCAGAAATAAATTGGATGATGTCCCCTGTATTAGATTTTTTGCAACGGAGCCAGTGCCTTGATTTCTGCTATAAGTTTTGGTGATGACTTAAGCCAGTTAATTGAAATCGATAGTTGATCCATTAAAAGCCTACTGTCACGGTAAACACAAACCGTGCATCGATTTCATCAGGGTCAAATAGCCATGCAGACCGGTGATTAATAGACTTTTCGCGGAGGTGTTCTGACTGAACGTAGCGAAAATCGAACGACCCATAGGGAAAGAACCAGGTTAAACCTGAGTCCCAGTAAAGATAATCATATTCAAGCGCGTTTCGGGTCATGCTGTATCCAACTCCAGTAGAAAATTCAAGATCCCGGGTTATTGGGTATTGCCCTGAAATCTGATAATACACTCCGAATTCATCCTGTTGAAAAAGATTTTCAGAAAACGCTATCTGCGCAGTGATTAAACCCTGGTAATTTAATGATCCGCTAAATAAATTGTAATCTGCGTCTGTATTGAATACTTTGTCGTCATACAGATAACGCAGCCATTGAAACTGTGCTCGCCAATCGTCAGAGAATTCAACATTCCAACCAAGGTAAGGGGTGATCTCAACGCTGGAATGATTGTCAAATTGATGGTCATTAAAATCGATTGATGAAACGGATACCCCTAAAAACAATCCAGACTCATCTTCAAAATCAATGTTTGCGTATCCGGAGGGGTTATTGTTGCTTTTTGTATAACCATATTCTACGTAGTTGGTTCGGAATGCTACTGAACCACTGAATTGATCAGCTAACGTTGGGATTGAAATGAGGTAGTACAGCATCACTAAAATAAGCGGTTTGTGCATAATGTATCTAAATCAATGATTAAATGTATTTGAGAAAACTGAGTGAGATAGTTCAATTTGTACAATCGAAATATTCATATTTTACAAACTGTTACAATTCATCCTCACCAATCTATACAGCTTTGTATTTATGACTCGTTACTGACTCCGGAAAACTTTTTGAGCGCCGGAGTCACCCATGATTCAGTGCAACCATGTTAAAGCTTTTTAGCATGAATTTCCCTCACTGGCTGATTGATGCGTTGGATTGTATTTGTTTTGATTATTCAGACCCATGCGCATCAGACCTTAATGATGATGTGCAATGTCAGGGATGTAAATTGTCTCACATTGTGATTTCTGTTAAGAAGATTTGAATTGACGAATACAAATCGAATCATTTTTTGAGCAAATTTTTTTTCGATTCAATTGAACCTTTACTCCAATAGAGCTGATTCATACTATAACAGATAGTGCGAAATAAGAACCAATTCCCTGAATTAACAGGAACTTGATCATGATCACAAAACAAAAAAAACAATCATAGTGACTCCATGAAGTCTAAAAATGAAACTGAAAAGAGTGATCGAGGTTCCTGCAATGAATTGGAATTAATTCGTTTGACTGCAAGCGGAGATGAACATGCTTTTGAAATGTTATACGCAAAGTTCTACAAACCCCTGTTCCGGTTTATTTACAGATTGACAGGCCGCATGGACATTGTTGATGCGTTGATTAACGAAGTGATGTTTG
>JAHZJL010000179.1 GCA_022600935.1 Gammaproteobacteria bacterium | reverse complement strand
CCACCATCTCTATCCATTTTTGAGGCGCTTTAATTTTCTGTAGTTGATCGACAACTGATTTACCGGTCTGAAATGAAATATCGCGAACTCGGTCACCACTTTTTCTAGCCATTAGTGCTGCAGCAAATGCGATAGGACTCTCTTTAGTCCAGGACAATCCAAGCAGTTGTTTCAACCACTGTTCTACAGTCTCCACCGGAACAACATTATGGGTACTGCCATACAAAGGTATCCGTGCTCCAATTCGACTCAGCGCCCACCAGGACAACATTGGTTCACTGGGTTTTTTTAGCCGTTTCAATAACCAGTTTCCAATTTTAACTTTTTCAACTGCGGGTAGATGCTCAAGGCAGGCAACCAAACGCACCATTTCATCATAACCGCGTTTTTGACCAATTGCCGCTGTTTTGCCTTGACGCGCGCTGGCTGGATCAATATATTTCGCGACATCCCGATACAGTTTAAGCTGCTGATCCTGATTAAGTCCGCCTGAAATCCGGCGCCACATGGTCCACCATTCAGTCCAGAGTTGGGTCTCATTGACATATTGCAGGCCATGCTGGTGAATTGCCCACATTTGCTCACAACGCCAGTCGTCCAATGGATAACCCAGACCAGGGCGTAAACAAAAACCTGACAAACTTAACCAAACACGCTCATGATGAACCGAGCGACGACGATTCTTAACTCCTGCAAGCAGTTCTGCATGCAATGATCGTAACAAATCTGTATCCCACTCATTGCGTTTACCAAGAATGGACTCCAGGCCTGCTCGTAATTGCTTCACGGCTTTCGGGACAATCTTTTGCGATTTTCTGCCAAACACCGCTTCTATTAATGCAATTGCTTCAGATAATCGTGGATGCACTTCTGCATCTGAAACGTTCTGGACTTTTGTGTTACCACGTAACTCAAAATTTAAGTTCCAGCGTCTGTCATTATCCTTTTCATCAATACAAGAAAGCGCAAGCACGCCCAACTCACTTAATTCAGCACTTAAACTAACAGTGACTTCACCACTGATATTCTCCCCTAGTGACGTTGCCAAAGGCGGTAAATTATGAAAGCCATGATCTGAGACATCGACCAATTGTCCCGGTTTATAGTCGGTATCATCCGTTGTAGACAACAAATGAAAACGCACAGGCTGGCCCAGTTGCAAAGCAAAAGTGCGGTCTGTTAAGGCTTGTGGACTACCTTCTTCTGTACCTTTTGGCAGAACACAAACAGCTTGCTTGTGTTGACCCTTATTTTCGACAAGAACAAAAAAACTGCGCGCAGATCCACCGCCAATTTTAATGTGCTGGCCCCGGCGTGCCAAACCATAGGCGACAGCACCGTAAGCAACTGCAAGTTCGGGATATCGATTGTGCAAATGAACAACATCTTCATTTGACCAGTTGCGCATTGCCCCAAGCAGCGATTCAACAACAACTTCACTTTTAAACACACCACCGTTTAACAAAACTGCATCCGGAACCAAATCTGGCTGATCGGCTCCTAACGCTTTACGCATCGAATGTTGGTGCTTGATTAAAAAATCTGCAATATGGTGCGTGATGGCCGGATCATTCGCATAGGGCAAACCAAATTCAACAACTCCAGAACGTTGCCGCCGAGGTAATTCTTGAAAGTTGGCATGAGGAAAGAACCCACCGAGGACCAATGACTTAACTTCATCTTTGGTTATTTCTGTTGACTTCGCCCTGGCAATCAGCTGACTGCCCGAGCCAAGCAAGGTTATTGTGCAATTATCAGGCCCATCCTTGCTTAATAAGCGCTCTTTTGCAACACGACATTGTTCGACAATTTGATGCAGCTGTGCTGTTCTCAGGGGCTGGTCTGGCGAAAGTCGTTGCTCTGCCATTCGAGCCAATGCCAGATCGATATTATCGCCACCAAGCATTAGATGGTCACCAACACCAATTCTCGCCAATCTCGGCTGACTATTTTCTTGCGCTTGCTCAGACTGCACCTGAATCAAGGTAAAATCTGTGGTTCCACCACCAACATCACACACCAACAGCAAGCGAACATTTGCTAATACATTCGCTAATTGATCTTTGTTCTGATAAGTCCAGTGATAGCAGGCTGCAAGAGGCTCCTCGAGTAAACTTACTCTGGAAAAACCTGCAATTTGCGCAGCTTGTAAAGTGTATTGACGAGCAGCCTCGTCAAAAGAAGCCGGGATTGCCAGGTAAACATCCTGGTGTTCTATGGGTGCGTCCTGAAATTTTAAATTCCAGGCGCAACGCACATGATTCAGGTAGCTGGCGCTGGCTAATATGGGTGATATTTTTGGAACATCATCGGCAGCTCCCCAAGGTAAAATATCAGCAGTACGATCGACGACATCATTTGACAGCCAGCTCTTGGCACTGGTGACTAATCTGCCATGAGATTTTTCACCAAGAAAACGTGCAAATTGACCAATAATTGAATTTTCAACCGAATCGCCAAAAGAGACTTGCTGCCATGGCAAAACACAATCATCTTGGGCCAGTTCATCCTGAGCGGGATGATAGCGTACCGATGGCAGCAAAGACTGTTCAGCCACCTTGCCCGCAGCGATCAGTTGATCAATGCCAAACAACTGTATTCCCTTATCCAGTTGCTGAGTATCCAGCCAGGCAACAGCCGTATGAGTTGTACCTAAATCAACGCCAACAAGATAACGAGGCTTGGAATCCGAAGCTGTTTTTGCCATTCAAAACAGGATCATCAACGCCCAAACAGATTACCAAACCGGCTTGAACCGCCCGATTGATCGTCTTGATCAGATGAGCCATCATCACCATCTGTATGGTTTTCATAGGTTTCATTTTCAACAGTTGAATCAGCATTTAAATCTGTCTCAACTGTCTCGACAGAATCAGGCGCATCATTGTCATTCGAGTCTTCACCTGCGCGAACATCATATTCGATCTTCCAACGCTGGTCGCCCTCAACAGCGACAGCATCAAGTCGTAATGTTCCTGTTTCTGTAACCGCCGCCGCCAGTGTGACAGGAACAACTTCACCTGCAACCTGTCCTTCAACTGGTAAGGTGATTTCAATTTCGTCCAATTCTTGTAATTCATCGACTGACCAATGGTCATGCCTGGCGCCAACTACATCTTCTCTGCGTACCGTTGAACTAAAAAAACGAAACCGGACTGGTTCTCCGACCACTACCCCAAATTCATAAGGTGGCAAATCTGCATCTGTGCCTTCTTCCATGCCAAAAGGTGCTATGCACAAGGCTTGTAACGGTGGTGCCATGCCCGGAATTGCAGGCATCGCGCTTTCTACGCCAACATAGTAAGAGGCGGCCATTCCGCCGCGAATTCTAACGCCTTGACCTTGGCGAACATAGCCATAGTATGAACCACCTTTGGCCACAGCCAAATCATAATCCGCACCAACTAATAATCGCGCCGATTCAGCATTATCCGCACTCAGCCAGTCATTCAACACACTCATCAGACGATCAGCAATGGCATCCGCTTTAAACACACCGCCGTTAAACAAAACAGCTGTAGGATGCAGGAACCGCGCCCCTTCAGGCATTTGTTGACCATGCTCCGAGGCAGCATCTAGCTGACGACTGAGAAAATGGGCAAGATGAACAGTAATTCGTGCATCCTGGGCATAAGGTAACGCGATTGTTGTCAATCCAGTACGCGCTTGTTTAACAGGTGTTTCTGTTACATCGACATTTGGCAAGAAACCATCAACCAGAACCCGATTAACATCATCTCTGGATAATGATGTCCTCAAGGTTCCACCGATCAACGATGATCCGCGACTTGGGACCACCAGTGGCACATCGTCAACAGAATCATCCGTAAATAATGACTCCTTAGCGTCTCGACAAGCATGCGTCAATGCTTGTATTTGCCACATTTCAAGTTGATTTCCCTCTGCCTCCAACTTGGCCTTGGCAGTATAGGCAAGCGCCAAGTCCATATTGTCTCCACCGAGCAATATGTGTTCGCCAACTGCGATTCGGTTTAGGATCAGGTTACCATCATCCTCGGTTACAGAAATGAGTGATAAGTCAGTGGTACCGCCGCCGACATCGATCACTAGAATAATATCGCCGACACTGACTTGCTCACGCCAGCCACCAGCCGCTTGTTGAATCCAGCTATAAAGCGCTGATTGTGGTTCTTCTAGCAAAACCGCATGCGCCAGGCCAACATAATTCGCAGCATCAGCAGTTAACTCACGGGCGGCCGGGTCAAAAGAGGCTGGGACGGTAATAACAAGGTCTTGTTGGTCTAGCGGATAATCTGCATGCTGATCATTCCAGGCGTCACGTAAATGCTCAAGATAACGAACAGTCGCATCAAAAGGCGAAATACGTAATACCTCTTCAGGCGCATCCACTGGAAGAAATTCTGAACGGCAATTAACACCGGCGTGACACAACCAGCTTTTGGCGCTGGAAACCAAACGAATTGGCGTTTTGCTTCCTAATTGCCTAGCTACAGCACCCACGATTGCCTGGGGAGATTCAGTCCAGGGTAATATCAAATCACCATCTGACAACTCATCTGGATGTGCCTGATAAATGAAGGAGGGCAACTGATCATCTGACTGGACTACGCCTGGATTAACTAACTGCGGGATTGGCAACACTTCATATTCAGTTTGTTCACCATCACTATGTTGCAAATCAACAGAAGACAATACACAGTGAGTGGTCCCCAAATCTATACCGACTGAATAACGTTTTATCTCAGAATCGTGTGTCTCTGTCATAGTTCAATCTCTGCTGGTGCTAATACCTGTACATCATGCCCTGGCGCCAATCGAGGTAAATCGACCTTGACTGCCCGCCACCCGCGGTGCAGTAACGTCCCGGTAAATGGCGGCTTACCGACAATATTTCCAGTAATCCGGTTTTCTGATGCATTAAAGCCTTTTGGTAAGGTAATCTGGCTGTTTTCTTTATCAGTTCGAACCGGCTCAACATCAAAATGCTGCTTGACAATTTTTGAGCAGCCCTCATGGACAACCCTCGCAGCTGCGCCAATCTCAGAATCAGAATACTGACTGACATCTTCACTAACAAAATCCAAAAAACGCGCTTCTTGTTGAAGCAACCCTAGTAGCTGCAGAGCAGCATCGGGTTTGGCATCAGTCAGTTTTGTTACAGCAAGTTTAACAGGTTCTGGTTCTGGCTCAGGTTTAGATTCTGAAAGTGAGCGGGCAACTGCATCCAACTCAGCGATATTTTTCTCTGCAATATTCTTGACCGCAGTCGATTGATTCGCAGTTCTTTGCTTATCTCGTTTAAACAAGCGAAGCACAATAATGGACAACAAAACAACCAGGAATAATGCAAGCAATAACAACACACAAAGAAGTACGATATGTAACGCATCCAGTGTTGTAGGGATTAAATTTAGATCGATTTTTAAATCTTTTATGGGCATTTACCTTAACCTTAGGTTTAATCGTCAGCTTTGATAGGTGAAACATTCTGCTCGGAGGTCTTTTTTTGTTGCTCGCGCCTGCTTTGGGCAAACATTAAAACCCGCAGAATATTCGGCGTTGAACGGCTGCGCTTGGTACTAATATAGCGTTCCGTTACATTGCTTGGAATCGCATCCAGCTTAAAAGCATCACGTATAGGATTAAATTCAACATCACACGTCTTCATTATCCGTCCGGTCGATTCACGAACATCCATTTCAATATTCACATAATTTTTAATCTGTTCAGACAAACAAACTTGATATTGTTGTGATGCTTGCCTGGATATCAAGATTGAATTGGCGGAAACAGCCGGATTATGCTCAAATGGTTCTGATGAAATAACGTCTTTTGATGACTCATTTTTTTTCTCGGAATTACTTGCACAATTTGATATCGAAATAGCAAGAAATAACAAATACAGGAATCGCAGCATTTTGAAGCAAATTAAAACAAAAATTAATTAGCCCACCATTGTACGATAGATTACAAACAAGATGAATATTTGATTTTTGCAGAAACTGGCAATTGTGACTCTATCAACAAGCTTGTCAATGGCATGAAACACTGATAACCAATCAGACGCGGTTCAGGAAATATCAAACGCTGTCTACCCTTTGATCGTCATTTTTACCAATTTCGTTTAACTGACTGCTCAGTTCATGACTAGTCATTTGCTCCAAGGGTAACGCCAACATTGCCTTGATACGTCGTTCCAGGGTTGAATAGGTCTTGTCAAACGCAGCCTTAATTTCTTCATCAGTCCCTTCTAGATGCGCTGGATCTGCTAAACCCCAATGAACACGAACAGCTGTATTCAAATAGGCCGGACAGGTTTCACCTGCGGCGTTATCACAGACTGTAATAACTATAGCCATTGATTGTTCTGCAAAAGCATCCCAGGATTGACTTGTATAGCCCTCAGTTGGCAATCCATGACGTCTTAATGTATCCAGAGCACCCGGATTAATTCTTCCTAGTGGATGACTCCCAGCGGAAAACGCCTTAATTCGACCTGCACCCAAGGTATTTAACAAGGCTCCACCCATCACGCTTCGACACGAATTACCGGTGCATAAAACCAGTACATTAATCATATTAATACTCACTAATCGCAGTTTTTTTTGGTTAATAGCCTAGCTTCCACAACAGGATGAGCTGGTCTTTTCAACAGGTTGACTTGCAAATGGATTTTCGCCATCAGAGTATGATTGTTTGTCATCAAACGTTGGAATGTCGGTTAATGTATGGAATGATTCCCAGGCAATTCCTTGTGGATCAGTTACCCAGTATTTATCGGATCGCGAGTAACAACATGCGGCGTCATCTTGAACCTTTATTTGAGTCTGGGCACTGTCCAGCTGTTGTTTAATCAGCATTAGCTCTTCATCGTTCTCAGCCTGAATCCCAAGATGATCCAGTCCAGGGCTGGCATTACGATTTGATATTGCAAAGTTAACACGAGGATCATCCAACATCCATTTGGCATAATCACTATGAAGAACAGCCGGCTGTTCACCGAACAAAGTACTATAGAACTGTATATTTTTCTCGAGGTTATCAACTGATAAGTGCACGTGTAAACGTTTCATAAGTCTTTATTACCTTCTATCGCGACAAAAAAAGTGAACATTGTGGTTATATCTGAGCATTCCTGTACACAATACTGCTTTTAATTGACAGTCCCATGAATACATTCATTACTTTTGCATAAATAATCGTTAT
>JAHZJL010000178.1 GCA_022600935.1 Gammaproteobacteria bacterium | reverse complement strand
TAAATGCTCTGATCAAGTTTTTTAGATAATGTTTTCACAGATTGCAAACGCGTTTCAGCAGAATTGTCATTCAACTGCAACATAGCAATCAATACTCGCAACTGGGAACGTATACGATTGGTCACAGTGATTGTTTTCAATTGCGACGGTTCAATAATGCCAAGCTGATTTTCGTCCTCGGCAACAACACATTGATAACCAGTTGAGGTTTTTTTACCAATCACCACTTGTCCGCTGGAGCGAATTTGAAACAAGCGGTTTTTCAACATCGCCTGCAACACCTTCAAAGTTCGCAGATCACCAAAACCGGCCAAACGTTCGATGACTTTTCCACGTTTCGATAACGATGCGCTGGCTAACTCATTGATTGACTGAGACCAGCTGTCTTGAGCGAGTTGCGACTCATTTTCCTGCACTGGCACTGATTCTGTAATCGTATTGGCTTGAACGGAGTAAAACCCAGTCAAACTCAGTAACAGCAGAACATTGAAAGCAGTCGTTTGATACACAGAAATAGTCACCGGCTTATAATTCGCATATGTTAAGTAATCAATTACTATAGAGTTATTAGTGATAAGTCATTACGGATTTAAGCCGGCTCAGGCTATAACCTGCCTTGCGACAGGCATGTGATCAATAATTCTGACCGGAACACTTTTTGGTGTTTGTGTTGTAATTACCGCAACTGATGGGTGGTGTCCAGTCCGCGATAATAGGCTTGCTCTCAGGCAGAAAATCCGACCAGGCATCGCCGTTCACCAGTGTATTGGTTTGCCAAACAGTCACGAATTGACCATCCTCCTGGATTTCACCGATCAAGACAGGCTTGCTGATATGGTGATTAGGCAACATTTGTGCAGTACCACCGGTCAGATTCGGATATTTGATGCCGATAAGTGCTTTTTGCACTGCATCTGAATCAGTTTTACCAGCTTTTTCGACTGCTTTTACCCACATATTGAAACCGATATAGTGCGCTTCCATAGGATCGTTGCTGACCCGCTTGGTGTCTTTGATAAACTCATGCCATTGCTTGATAAATGCGGCATTTTTGGTACTGTCTTCACTCATGAAATAATTCCACGCTGCCATATGTCCGACCAGTGGTTTAGTGTCCATGCCGGACAATTCTTCTTCCCCGACTGAAAACGCAACCACAGGAATATCCTCGGCAGAAATACCCTGATTACCCAGCTCTTTGTAAAATGGAACGTTAGCATCGCCATTGATGGTTGATACAACAGCCGTTTTTTTACCAGCGGAACCAAATTTCTTGATATCCGCGACAATACTCTGCCAATCAGAATGACCAAACGGTGTGTAATTAATCATAATGTCTTTCTTGTCCACACCTTTGGCGAGCAGATAGGCTTCCAGAATCTTGTTGGTGGTTCGCGGGTACACATAATCGGTTCCGGCAAGCACCCAGCGTTTCACCTCGAGATCATTCATCAGATAATCGACAGCTGGTATCGCCTGTTGGTTAGGTGCAGCGCCAGTATAAAATACGTTTTTGGACGATTCCTCACCTTCATACTGAACCGGGTAAAACAATATCCCGTTGAGTTCTTCAATAACCGGCAGCACTGATTTACGCGATACTGAAGTCCAACACCCGAAAATAGCTGCAACTTTATCTTTGGTCAGCAATTGCCGCGCTTTCTCGGCAAACAAGGGCCAGTCGGATGCCGGATCAACGACGACAGCCTCCAGTTTCTTCCCAAGCAAGCCACCTTTTTTATTCTGCTGATCAATCAGCATCACCATAGTGTCTTTAAGTGTTGTTTCGCTAATCGCCATGGTTCCCGACAGTGAATGCAGGATTCCCACTTTAATCGTGTCGTCTGCAGCGCGACTTATCGAGCTGAAACCCAGCGACACCATCATCATCAATAATACCGTCACCGGTTTTAAGTTGTTGATTGAAAGAAACATTTTACTCTCCATTTTTAATTAACTTTAATGCGTTAAATTTGCAATTGAACATTGAGATTAATAGCGTGTATCTCATCTCCTGAAACATTGCTTGAATAATCCAAAATACCTTTACTGAGCAGATCACCATATTCCCAACTTAGTGAGACACGGGCATTGTGACCATCAATCACATAATTGACGCCTGCTTCAAACACATCACGGTCGGAACTGGTGTCAGGCATGATGTTGACGTAGCGCACATAGGGCTGAAAACGACCGATTCCAACTTCCTGAGGAATCAGATACATTCCACTGATATCAAATGCATCACCTTCGAACATTGCAAAACCGCCCCCTGCATCACGCGAAGCCTGACTATAACCTGATGAAATACCATAGTTTTTGTATTCACCGTTGAATGTAATCACGCCGCCATTACCAAGCACTTTTTCGAGTAGTAAATCAACGGTTGTGCCTCTAAAATCACCCGAATCAGTCGAGGTGCCAGCGCCATCTTCCTGATACTGGTTGGAGACAGCCAGGGTGAGGATATCCCCGCCAGTACCATAATAAGTCCCGGAAGTGTAATAACCAGGGTTCTTTTCTACGTCCCAGAAGTTGTAAGCAACACGCTGCGCGAACAAAAGATTGTCATCGCTGTTAGCACCTCCGCGCAAACCACGAAAAAACCCGACTGCGTATTGCAGACGACCATCGAAAAATGACCCCCAGACAGTGGCACCGTCATCGCGGCCGAATGACCCGGCTGAAGTACCATCGGATTTGATAGTTAGATTGAAATCGGCAGGCTCGAATGGTGTGCCGCTAAAAAAGACATTGTAAATAGGGCTGAAAAACGGCCCGTTCATTTCTCGCCGTTCGGCCGGAACCAGCATACGACCCACCCACAAGTTGTACATGGGATCGACTTCAAATTTTGCAATGGCATCCAGTACCCTCACTTCACCACCGTTGTTGCAGGTCTGGCAGTCTGTATTAAATTCAAGCTTGATATATTCATGTAACTGGGCGTTGACATATAAACGAATATTGTCAAGATTGAAGTCATTGGTCCATTTATCACCGTCGGCGGCATTCTCAATGGCCCGGAAACTGGTGCGTAACCCTGCGCCAATACTGAACCACTTGGTTTCATCGATTTTAAATGTCGCACCTGCCGTTGATAACGGTGCATACAACACAACACAAGCGCTGATCCCAGCAATCGTGAACGACTTGATGCTTCCCCACCAAGAACTGTTATTACTTGTTTTCATCATTTCGCTTCCCGGATAATGTCAATGCGTGATTGATTGAAAAAAACCACATCAAAATCAGATTCAGAATAATTCTGAGCACTGATTATCCGGGTGCTTGCAATTGGTTCTCAATGCGTCAAATAACTCATCAGTCATTTGACGTATGCTAACGATTACAGTAATGATTTAGATTGATGAGTGGTTTTCTATTTGGCAGCATCTCAACGGAATAAAACAATGATTGCTATTCATTTCAAACGCTATGGGCTTATCGCAGTAACCTTATTATTATTTTGTGCCTGCACCAGCAATCGAGTTACTGAAAGCGATTCCGAAAGGCTGGACGTATCACTGGTGGAAACCATCAGCATTGATAACCTAATTGTTCCTGATCGGTTTCAATCCCTGGCTGACAAAATGAATATTTCCTCAAAAGTCTCTGATAATCTGGCAAGTTCTGGATTTCCGGTTGCATCTGACAAAACACCCAGTCATGACTTGTTTATTGTGGTCGATGCAGTGCAGCGCAGTTCGACACCAGTCGGTTTCTCGTTTAATGCCGGTGATTCCGATCCACGTGCACAGCAATTCCAGAAAGCTGATGTAGTGACGATTACCTGCAAACTGACTTCGAAGCAACAGCCTCGACAACAAACTGAGAGAACAATGACATTCCAGGCGAAATCATTGAGTCAAAACCCGGGCAGCGCCAACAGTGCAGAGATCGCCAAACAATTGAGCGATCAAGCCAGCACCACATGTTTTAACCTGTTGAGCCAGCTCGAGGTGGACAGACAAACTAAATTGCAGAGTCAAGAAGACACGGGTAGCAGTTCGGATTGGATGCCAACTGTTGAAATCCGAACTGTCGAAGAACCGGGAGGCGAACCGGTCACCAGCATTGAGCCAAATATAATCAGCTCTCCTCAACCAGTTCAACAGGTTGATACTGAAAACAGAAAACCTGCCAAACAAGTGCAGCAGACACAAGAACAGCAAGACGAGCCACAACCCAGCGTGATAGTGAAAAAAGTGACTAAAAAACAGCGTAAGCAACTTTTAATTCACAACCAGGGTAACCCAGTAACCATTGACTTTGGGTTTGAACGCAAATAACTATCGGCCAGACTGGTGAAATTCAACGCTGGTATTGCTCACGAGGGGGGGCAAATTGGTGACAATTGTTTCTATTCAGCTTCAGGTATTATTCAGGAAGCTGTTCAAAACTGTGTTCAAAGAATAATCATTAATACTAGAAGTAACTATTGAGCAAAACCCGCAACTGCTTAGATTACCCTCTATTTTGTTCAAGAGTAAGGCGAAAGCGCGGAGTTTATATGTATAAATGAGCACTTTCAACGCAGCTATTGGGCAAAATAGAGGGTAAGCTAAGTAGTTACTACGAGAACACCATGGCAACGGCGATACAACAAAGCATTACCAAAATTCGTCGCGATTACAATTCATGGGTTGCCAATCAAACCATGGAGGACTATGCTCTGCGTTTTGCGCCACGCAGCTTCCGTAAATGGTCTGAATTCCAGGTTGCCAATACCGCATTCGGCTCTACCTCGTTTCTTGTTCTGGAAGCGATTGGTGGTTTTTTATCGATCAATTACGGCTTTACCAATGCCTTCTGGGCAATTGTAATTGTCGGGATCCTGATTTTCCTGATCAGTTTTCCAATCAGCTATTACGCCGCGCGCTACAACATCGATATCGATTTATTGACCCGCAGCGCCGGATTCGGTTATTTCGGCTCCACGATCACTTCGCTGATCTACGCGTCCTTTACCTTTACCTTGTTCGCTCTGGAAGCGTCCATCATGTCGCAGGCGATCCAGCTCTATTTTGAGATTCCCATCGAATTAGCGCATGTTATCAGCGCAGCCATCGTCATTCCTGTGGTCACCTTTGGCATCACCACCATCAGCCGTTTGCAATTATGGACTCAACCGGTATGGCTGATTTTACTGATTACGCCGTTTGTTGCAGTTTACCTGCAGGAACCAGAAGCCGTGCTGACTCTAACAGCCTATTTTGGTATTGCCGTCAGCGGACAGGACTTTGACTGGTTACTGGTTGGCAGCGCCATGACCATCGCTTTTTCACTGATTGCACAGATCGGTGAGCAAGTCGATTTCCTGCGTTTTATGCCGGAGCTGACCTGCAAGAACCGCTTGCGCTGGTGGTCGGCGACCATTATTGCCGGACCTGGCTGGATTGTGTTCGGCATGTTGAGGCAGATCGGTGGCGCGTTTCTGGCACATCTGGTGATACGTGAAGGGGTTGCAGCCGAACATGCACACGAACCCACGCAAATGTATTTCATTGCCTACAGCAAACTGATCGACAATCCTCAATGGGCGCTGGCGATTACCGTGGTGTTTGTGATTATTTCCCAGGTCAAAATCAATGTCACCAACGCTTATGCAGGATCGTTGGCCTGGTCCAATTTTTTTTCGCGAATCACCCATAGCCATCCTGGCCGTGTCATCTGGCTTTGGTTCAATGTTCTAATCGCCCTGTTGTTAATGGAATTTGGTGTGTTTGGCGCACTGGAAAAAGTCCTGGGACTGTTTTCAAATGTTTCCATTGCCTGGATTAGCGCCATCGCTGCTGATTTGATGATCAACAAACCGCTTGGACTCAGCCCCAGGCTGGTGGAATTCAAACGCGCGTATTTGCCGGATTTAAACCCGGTTGGCATCATCAGCACAATCGTCGCATCGACCATTTCGATACTCGCTTACCTAGGTCTGTTCGGGGAGCTGGCGCAGTCATTTTCAGCAATCATCGCGCTGTTAATTACAATTATTCTGGTACCGGGAATAGCTGTGTTGACCAAAACCCGACATTATCTGGCTCGTGCCCGCCATTTCAAGCATCACACTCAAGCCCTAAAGTGCACAATTTGCAATAATTCGTTCGAACATGAAGATATGGCGTATTGTCCCGCTTACCAGGGAAATATCTGTTCGCTGTGTTGCTCCCTCGACGCACGCTGTCTTGATTCCTGTAAGCCTGGCGCCCGTATCGAAGACTATCTGAGACGGTTTGCCGAATGCTGTCTGCCCGGACGCATGAGTCTGCAATCAAGGTTACGACTGATTCGTTTCGTATTATTGTTCGGTTTTATATCGATACTCACAACGATTTTTATTGGTGTCATCTATTATCAGGATTTACTGTCAGCACAGCCCGGTTCTTACGCTTTTCATTTGTTACTGAACAATTTCTATAAAATTTACAGTTCACTATTCGTGTTTATCGGCTTATGCACCTGGTGGCTGATACTGAATGACGAAAGCCGCCGTGTTGCAAACGTTGAAACCATCAAACATACACAGTTACTGGTCAAGGAAATTGAAGAACACGATAAGACTGATCGCAAATTGCAACAAGCGATGAAGGATGCAAACAATGCCAATATTGCCAAAAGCCGTTTCCTGAGCAATATGAGCCACGAGTTACGCACGCCGCTTAATTGTATCGTTGGATATTCGCATATTCTGCATAAAGACCCGACTGTTCCTGAGCACCGTATCGATGCCATCGAAATTCTCAAGCGTAATAGTGAATATCTGGCTTCCCTGATTGAAGATATTCAGGATATTGCCGGTATCGAAGCGCGCAAATTCGAACTGCGCTATCAGGCTTTGCATTTTCCACAGTTTATCGAGCATCTGGTCAATATTTTCAGAACCCAGACTGAAGACAAACAACTGATGTTCCGCTGTCAAATCGTCGACTCCTTACCACAATTGATACGCGGCGATGAAAAACGTATTCGTCAGATATTGATTAATCTGCTTAACAATGCCATCAAGTTTACAGACAAGGGTGAAGTGCTGTTACGCATTAGTTACCGTAGCGAAGTGGCGACATTTCAAGTCATCGACTCGGGTCAGGGAATCGACCAACAGGATATCGACAAAATCTTTCAGCCATTTACCCGCTTAAATCAATCGACCGGAAATGCTGTTCAGGGCAGCGGACTGGGTTTGACAATCAGTAAAATACTGACTGAATTAATGGGCGGTGAACTCAGCGTTACCAGCAACAAGGGCGAAGGTTCAACATTCACCGTGCGCTTAATGCTGCCCAACCTTAACAAACCGGAAGTTTTACAAGAGGAAAGCGAAATCATCGGTTATCAGGAAACTGCCAAAACCATACTGGTTGTCGATGATCAGTTTGAGCATGCCCAATTAATCAGAACTCTACTGGAACCGCTTGGATTTGAAGTCGAAATAGTCGAATCTGGTGAACGCTGTCTGGCTGAACTGAACCAGATTGAGCCTGATATGATATTGCTGGACATGGCTATGGACGGGCTCAGCGGAATCGAGACCGCACGTCTTCTGAGGCAAAGGCAGTACCGACACCCGGTCGTCATTTTAAGCGCCAATACCTATCCCCAGGATCGCCAGGATGCCGTTGCCAACGGATGCAACGATTTCATATCTAAACCATTGAATATTCATGAATTATTTGGGAAATTAAAATTACACCTGCATCTCAACTGGCGCTTCAGAGACAATGAACCCCCCAAACCGTTGATCACCAGGCCCAGTCCGATGGTGGTCCCACCGTTGAATATCATTCAACAACTCAATCAATACGTGAGGATTGGCGATTTACTGGGATTAAAACAACAACTCAATGAATTGATTATCACCGATCCAGGCTATCAACCGTTTGCGCTGCGTTTGCGGAATCTGGCCAATGAATTTCGTATTGGTGAAATCAAGACTATTCTCAATGAACAAGCCGAGGCATGATATGTTAACTCGCGCCGTCTCGTATTCCGTCAGGTGAATTTATGAGTCAAACGGCCAAATTAAGCAAGGGCATTATACTCATTGTCGATGACGCACCAGGGAACCTTGCGGTGTTATCGGATATGTTGTCAGAAGCAGACTATCGGGTTCTGGTGGCAACCGATGGGGTGTCAGCTCTCCAACAAATTGAATACTTACGTCCCGACATCGTATTGCTGGATGTAATGATGCCTGGTATCGACGGTTTTGAAACCTGCAAGCGTCTCAAAAAAAATCCGGAAACTTCCCGACTACCGGTTATTTTCATGACCGGACTGAGTGAGCTTGATGATCTGCTGTGCGGATTTGGCAATGGTGCAGTCGATTATATCGTCAAACCAATCAGACCGGAGGAAGTGCTAGTCAGAATCGAAGCACAGCTGAGTCAATCCAGAAATCTGCACCGCGCTGAAGAGTCACTGACCCATATCGCATTCGCAGCCCTGTCTTTTGATGGTTCCGGGTTGATGACCTGGCTCAGCCCCACGGCACTGGAAATACTCAACGACCCTGAATCAAAAAACCGATCCACAACGCGATCATTGGGTATCGGAGATGTATTGCCTGAGTATATATTCAGACAAGTGTTCACTGTGAACGGGGGTTCTTCATACGATCAATCCATCTGCCTGGGCAATGATTACTACGGCAAAATCTTCCCTAGAGAACTGCAAAACGAATCCATCTTGTTAATCAGGAAAAACACCCATGAATGGGATATCGATTCAATCACCAGGACATTTGGACTAACCAAACGCGAAGCTGAAATCCTGAAGTGGATTTCCTTGGGCAAAACCAACAAGGAAGTCGGATTAATCCTCAACTCCAGCCCCAGAACCATCAACAAACACCTGGAACACGTCTTCGAAAAACTCGGGGTACCAACCCGAACGGCTGCTGTTGTTAAAGTGTTGACAAATACCTTGTAACCTCGGCTTGAAAGTCGACCTGCAAATCGTCCCCCAGGTTGGAGACCGGTTTTACAGCCAGATACTGTTCTAATATGGGTAATCCCCTATTGTGCTGAACAGGCATTTATGCAGATGATTGGCAACAAAGTATCGGGCAACAGATCTGCGAACTTCTTCGCGACGGAGTGCATGGTCGTCATACGATGGTTGCCAAAATGCTCCAGATCTACCCGGTTGTGTATTGGTGGCATCGGCAGATCGTACTTTGAAACGCTACATGATGTTTGAAAGTTCAGCATTTTCAATCAGGCAGAGCAATCCATGAAGATGATCCGGTATGGCGACACAGGTCAACCATTGCCCATTGTATATAGTTTCAGTTGCTTTCAGAGCTTCCACCAGTAACCATACAGTCTGTAATTGGTTTAAAAGCGGTTGACGTCCAACAACGACTGTGGCGATGAATTATTCCCGACCTGGTTCCGAGTAATGACGTTTGCGTAGCTCAGCCAAGGGCATGATTTCACCTGGAAATGTGTTCATGTAGGTCAGCTGTTAAGCTGATTTTTCAATACAGGCAAGACGGCTTGATAGCCGCCCTGCTCCCTTTTACTTTTGGCATTTCTATTTCTTTGTTGGTAACTGATCAAGTCAGCCAGAAGCGCTATTTTAGGCTCGTTACAATAGACTATTAAAAAAGATTTATGGTAACCTTTTGATCGTATTTTAGGTATTTTTCCGCCAATATTAAAATTATAAGTTTCGCTTATCCTAAGTGTTTGTTTCCATATTAACTGTATACTGGTAAAGCCTGATTATTAACATGTTGTCGCACTGATCCAGAAAAAGTTGATTTGAGTCACATTAAAAAAATAACTTGTGACCGGCATCAAAATTTGAAATTTCTACTCAACTAAACTTTTACTGGAAACAAAGAGGTGTATCAAACATGACATTTAATTCTATCCATCGGTTTTGGTTTCAGTTCAGCTTATCGATCATTGCTTTACTGTTCTGCTCTCTGGTTCAGGCCGGGCTGACAGCAGCGACTCCAGTCAATCCTGGACAAACAATCAACGACAAGCTGCAAAATGGCGAGTCATCGGTCAACCGATCAGACCGTTATTATGCGAAATTCTTCAGGTTTTCAATCAGTACAAGTCAACACCTTGAGATTGATGTTGAAGCCCAGCGGTTCCGTGAACATATCTACCTGATGACTGAATCTGGTGAACTGGTCAATAGTGTGATTGCTCCCAAAGGCAAAGAAACTCATGCCCATCTTTCAATCAATTTAAGTCCCGCGACTTATTTGATTGAAGTCACTTCTGATCGCACCAGTCGCACTGGTGATTTTCAACTCACATTAGGTGTTGACAGTAACAGCGACCCTCAACCTCCAGTGCCTGTTATCCCGGAACCAACCAACCCTGTAATTAGTGAGCCGGTTGAACCTGTAATTCCAGAGCCACAGCCTGTTCCTCCTGTGTTATCTCCCGACCCAAGCCCACTCAATCAACATGTCAAGATAGAAATTGGGCAAACAATCAACAATGGACTCTACCCAGGTGAATCATCGGTCAATCAATCAGAGCGACATCATGCTAAATTCTTCAATTTTTCAATCACTGAAAAACAGAATGTTAAGATTATTGTTGACGCCCAACGGTTCCGGGAACATATCTATTTAATGAGCGAGTCAGGAGCCCTGATTAGCAGTTCAATTGCTCCCAAAGGCAAGGGAACAGATGCCCAACTCTTTGCAAATTTGAATCCTGGAACATATCTGATTGAAGTCACGTCTGATCGCACCCATCGCATTGGTGACTTTCAGCTCACTGTAGATGTTGTCAATAACAGCGACCCTGAACCTCCGGCACCCGTAATACCTGAGCCAGTAGAACCGGTCACTCCTGATCCAACAGAGCCTGTTATCACCGATCCACAGCCAGAACCTCCACTTGAATCACCGACCCCAGGGCCACGCAACACACAGAACATGATTGAGATTGGATTAGAAAAACCTGACCTGACCAGTAACGGTCTCAATAAATCAGGAAATCCTCCGCAAATTGTAAGTGGATTCCATCCTGTTTTTGAGGGAAACCAATCACTGAGTATTTTTATTGACAGAGAAAACAGCCCGATCGAGTATCGCACAGAGTTTACGCTGCGCGGTGAAATGTATGATAAAAAATTTATCAACTTTGAATATAACAAAGAATATTGGATCGGATTTGCCATCTATCTCAATGATGATTATCAATTTCCTGAAATGAGCGATATTGTTTTTCAAACACATGGTGTTCCTGATTTTCACCTGGGTGAAGGATACAGAAACCCTATTCTGTCACTGACGGTTACCGGATTACAGGAAACCCCCGATCCACAATGGGCAATCTCAATTCTTGGTGACAGCCGGACTGTGACTCCGTCCAGCGGTTTGCGCTATACAACCAATATTGACGCAAACTTGTCATCTGTCAAAGGCGATATCGGTCGTTGGGTCAGCTGGGTGATCCGGTATAAACATACCTATAATCCTGATGGATATATCGATATATGGAAAGATGGTCAACTGGTTTACAACGAAAATGGAATCAGAACAGCGTATAACGATTTAAAAGGTTCTTACCTGAAAATGGGTAGCTACAAATGGAGCTGGAGAGCCAAACATAATTACCCGACGATAACTCCAGCAAGACGCCAGAGTTACCTGGATGCTGTTAGAATCGCCCAGGGAGAAAATCGCTTTGATGACGTTGCACCTTAGACAACGTTAATAATGGAGATTGTTTTTTTGAATCTGCTCCTGCATTCACTTCGTGGTGCTGAATAGTCCGTTTAAAATTGCTCAAATGAATGCCAACCTGAAACAATTTGACCTTGCTTTACTCTATGTGAGGAGTTTTAGACGATAATCAACAAAATGATGCTATTAATCGGCTGCTGTTTAATAATTGACAGCAGCTGACTTAATCTCACTGACGCTCAAATGAGAATAGGATCTATCGTTCCGCCACAACGTAAAAGAACATTTCGGTTCCGCAGTGAGCAAGAAATAAGGCATGATGCGCTGTGTGGTGTGATTATTGGAGTCGTTGTCTGCATTAGCGGATGGTGGGTCACAGGCCGGTTTGTTCTTTTAGCTGCACTGCCTTTGTGTATTCTGTTCTGTGTTTTGTTCGGACTGTTGCTCGGCTCAACAAATGAGTATGGCAATTACAGCAAGTTATTTCCCTGGATTATCAGATAACACTGTCTTAACAGATCGTCGCTATAGATTCAGTGAAGCATAATCTGCCAGCCTTGACCGTTCTCCTCGCATTAACGTTATATGGGCGCTGTGTTTCCAGCGTTTGAAGCGATCCACTGCAAATGTCAGTCCCGAACTTGTTGCACTAAGATATTTGGTATCAATCTGTGCAAGATTGCCCAGACAGATTAATTTGGTTTTCGGCCCTGCTCTGGTAATCAGTGTTTTGATTTGTTTCACTGTCAGGTTTTGCGCTTCATCAAGAATGATGTAGCGATTTTGAAACGTACGTCCACGCATGTAATTAATCGAGCGCAGTTTAATTCTGCTCATCAACACATCCTGGGTACTGGATTTTTTCCAGCTATCAGTCTGGTTACCTCCACCAAGCAGCTCAAGATTATCCATTAACGCTCCCATCCATGGCGCCATTTTTTCTTCCTCAGTGCCAGGCAGATAGCCGATATCCTCACCTACCGATACTGTTTCACGGGTCATAATAATTTCCTGAAAGCGGTTTTCCTCCATAGTCATCTGTAATCCTGCTGCCAGAGCAAGCAAGGTTTTTCCAGTCCCGGCATTGCCCAGTAATGTCACAAAATCAACATCCGGGTTCAACAACATGTTCAGAGCAAAATTCTGATCGGCATTGAGAGCGGTAATCCCCCATGTCGACTCTGTGCGGTAATTCTCGAGTTTTGCCAGTAAAGCAGTCTTGCCTTCAACAGACATGACATAGGCTTCAAATTCAGGACTGGCAGTTGAAACAATGTATTGGTTGGGATACCAGTCTCTGACTTGCTCTGACTCGATTCGGTAAAAGGTTCTGGATTTTTCAGTCCAGGTTCTGAACTGACAATCGCTATCCCAGAATTCAGCGGTTAGATGCAAACTCCCGCTGTACAGTAAATCAATATCTTCAAGCGCGCTGGCATTGAAATAATCCTGAGCTGTAATGCCAAGTATGCCGGCCTTGATGCGTAATGAAATATCCCGTGAGACCAGAACAACCTGAGCAGACTGGTTTTGAGTCTTTAAAGCCAGGATAGTCTCGAGTATTTCATTATCCTGGCTGTTTTTGGGAAGCGTCTTTGGTAATTGACTGCTCAGAAATTCAGTCTGAAAGTGTAGCTTGCCCCGACAATTGCTGTCGATTTTAGCAGCCAGCGAATAGTCCAGTAATGGAATACCTTGCTGTAAACCCTGGGAACTGGAAGCTCTGACCAGCTCATCCAGAAACTGGTTAAACTGGCGGGCATTCTGCATCATCTCTGTGGATAGATGATTGCCATTCGCAAGCCTGTCCAGTACCGAAAACGCCAAGAACACATCGTGTTCCTGAAAACGAAAAATCGCACTGGGGTCGTGAATCAACACGCTAGAGTGGAGAACAAATAATTTTCGTTCGTCCTGATCAGCTTGCATTGGATTGGTAATGGTTAAACAAGAAATGTTTTTTGGGTTTTGAACTTACCCCCCAAATCAATTTTCTTCCTGCCAGTTTGACAGACAGCTGTTGGTTCTTGAGCCACTCGAGTACCAGTACCAGGATAAAAAAAACGGGGATAGCGTGATTTGCACGATTCAGGCTGAGGTCTGCTGCCGAACGACATCGAGTACAGCTTGCACATGCTCTTTGACTCTGACTTTTCTCCACTCGTGCAACAGCACCGAATCCGGGCTGATCAAGAATGTACTGCGCTCAATTCCACGCACTTGTTTGCCATACATATTCTTCATCTTGATGACATCGAACTGATTACAAATGGACTCGTCTGTATCCGTAATGAGCTGAAACGGGAATTCGCATTTTTCCTTGAACTTCTGATGAGAATTCAAAGTATCTCTGGAAATACCGAAAACAACGGTATTCAATCCCTCAAAATCCTTGATATTCTGGGCAAAGTCCTTGCCTTCTGTGGTACATCCAGGAGTGTTGTCGCGCGGGTAAAAATACAATACGACATATTGACCGCGAAAGTCAGATAATTTGAATACCTTGTCGTCAGTCATCTGACCTTCGAAATCAGCAATTTCACTCCCGATTGATAACTCTGTCATTGTGTTTCCTGTAATTCTATATTTTGACTGGTTCTAAAATAGCGTCTATACCAGCATTTTCACAAAAATCCAAAAACTCTTCCCGCAAACTGATGATGGGGGCTGTTACCGGAATTGCAATACCCAGGTTAATGCAGAACAATTCAGCCATCATTTTATTCTGGCACTGGCGACTGGTCTTGACCTGTGTAATTAAAATATTCTGACCTTGTAAAAACTGGATTAGCTCAAATAAAATTCCCGATCTGTCATGCGCAAACACTTCTATTGTATAAGGCAGGTACAATTGTGCCGAGGCCCAATCCTCCACTCTGGAAATTTGCACCTGCACACTGTGATCCAGGCCGAACTGCTTTAAACTGCTTTCCAACTTGGCAATTTCATGCCAATCCCCAGAGGCAAGAAGATGCCCGGCACTGATATTGTCCATGATGTTGGAATGGCATTCGTAAACAGCGCATCCGCACTCAGCAATCATTTCGATCAAATGAACCTGTAGTTCGGGTTTATCCTGCCCAAGAAATGTTATTGCGAGTTTCATGCAGAGATTGTTGAATTCATCAGGTTATTGGAATAAGAAGCTGCTGGTAAAAAAATGTCCAAGCGAAAAGTTCTTGAATCGAGGGAATTTTTTTGATGCTTCGAGGCGAATAGTTGAGCTATTTAACGAGAAGCAGCGAAAAAATACACCGATTTCAAGGGCTTTGCAGCGGATATCTTTTGAACCATGCAGCTTCTAAGTCTATCACGACTGGATTATTAACATGATGATAAGATTGTTTCCGGATTGATTTTTCAACTGTTATATCATTTGTTATCTGATCATTCAGCCATGCAATGCATAACCTTGCCATATACAGTTATCTGCATCCGGTCAATGCTTGTCAGTCCTTTCAAGCAAAGGTAACATGTTTGATTTAATCACTGTCTGTTTACATTTTTTGAGGATTACTATTTTATGATACGTGGAAGTATCGTCGCATTGGTGACTCCAATGACTCAGAAAGGAGAGCTGGATTGGGAAAGCCTGGAACGATTGATCGAGTTTCATCTTGACCAGCATACCGATGCAATTGTCGCAGTCGGCACAACAGGAGAGTCTGCCACCCTCAACGAGCAGGAACATTGCGAGGTAATCGCCAGAGTTGTGAACCTGGTGGCCGGAAAAATTCCGGTTATCGCCGGCACCGGTTCCAATTCCACTCAGGAAGCCATTGAATTATCTGCCAAAGCCGCAGAAGTTGGCGCTGATGCCTGTCTGCTGGTTACGCCTTATTATAACAAGCCGACTCAACAAGGCTTGTATCTGCATTACCAGAAAATAGCTGATACTGTTGATATCCCTCATATACTATACAACGTTCCAGGACGGACTCATTGCGATTTGCTGCCTGAGACAGTGATGCGTCTTGCATCCCACCCAAATATTATCGGGTTGAAAGAAGCGACCGGTGAGATCGACCGGGTATCTACGTTGAAACAAACTTGCCCTGACGATTTTCTCCTGTATTCCGGCGATGATGCCAGCGCTTGTGAATTCTGTCTGCAAGGCGGTGACGGTGTTATCTCGGTAACTGCTAACGTTGCGCCCAGGCTTATGTCCGAAATGATCGCAACTGCAATCAAAGGTGATCGCGCCAATGCAGAAATCCTGAATAACCAGCTTGCTGCGCTGAACAATGATTTGTTTATAGAATCAAACCCTATCCCGGTCAAATGGGCGTTGCATGCAATGGGCCTGATTCCTGAAGGCATCCGGTTGCCATTGACCCCGTTAAGCCTCGAGCATGAAACCACAGTGCGCCAGGCCATGAATGCTGCATCAGTCCACTAAATTTGTGCAAATAACTTCCATGAGCTTACTAAAACGCCCATACATTCTGCTTTGCTGCGCCTTAATCATTAATGGCTTACACGGCTGTTCGTTGTTTCCTGACAAGGAAAAACAATACCTCCAGCATACTGAGCTTGACTCCTTGGTATTACCTGACGATCTTCGCCAGCAACGTGTTGACAACACGACCGCCGCTCTGTCAGACCCGACACTGATCGGCCAGCAAGTGACTGATTCAGACAACAATGACAGACCGTCATCGGCTGATATCAAATCACAGATTCCTGTACTGGTGGATCTTGGAAACGACCCGATTCATATCCGGGTATTTAAGCAATTCGATGATGCCTGGCGTGAAATCGGTAAAACCTTGACCCATATGGGACTTGAGGTACTTGACCGTGATATCGATAACAAGCAGTTTTTTATCGTTTATGAGAAAGCGGCCAAACCCAAAGATGACAGCTTGTGGTCTTATATTGCATTCTGGAAAGATGACGGACAACATGAAGAGTTCGATTTCAGAGTCAAACTGGTTGAGGAAGTCAATTCAACACATGTATTCGTGTTGAATTCTGAAAGCCAGCCAGTTTCTGAAGGCCCTGGACGAACACTGTTATACGAACTGTACCAGGCTTTGTAAGACTTTGGATTTCAAGCTGACCACTTCCAAGAGCTGTTTTCTCCAATTCAACTCAATTAACGGTTTCCACTCTACTCCGCTGACCAAACAGTGTTTAGTCAGCTCGACGTCTATTCACACTGCCAACAGGATGCGTCCAGACCCATGATGCAGATTATTCCCGGTTCACGGGTTTTTTCACAATTTCGTAAAACTCGCTTACTTGCGCAATTACAAGCCGTTGAACCTTCGATTGTCAATTTTGAAGCGACGTATCAACATTTCCTGGATCTCGCCCAAGCGCTTGACGAAACCGAGACAGAACAGCTAAACCGTTTATTATCCTACGGTGATCTTGACTCGACCAGCATTGATACAATACACCATTGCCACACACTGTGGGTTGTGCCACGACTGGGAACGATCTCGCCCTGGTCCAGCAAAGCCACTGAAATCATCCAGCGCTGCGGTTTACAAGCTGTGCGACGTGTGGAACGTGGCATGTGTTTCAAATTTACATGCAGCAATCAGTCAGTTACCGATCTTAAACGCATTCCTGAGCTGCCCAATCTGCTGCATGACCGCATGACTCAAAGCTTGATTAGCGATGATGGTCTGCACAGTATTTTCAAGGATACCAAACCCGCTCCATGTATTGAAATCCCTGTACTCAGCGAAGGCATTACCGCGTTAAACCGGATGAATACAGAATCCGGACTGGGATTGTCCGATCAAGAAATTGACTATTTACTGACCAGCTATCAATCCCTCAACAAAAACCCGACAGACGCCGAACTGGTCATGTTTGCCCAGGTCAACTCAGAGCATTGCCGTCATAAGATTTTTAACGCCGACTGGATTATCGACGGTGAATCAAAAGACACCAGCTTGTTCAACATGATTCGCAATTCAACCAATTGCAATCCTGAAGGAATACTATCGGCTTATCATGATAACGCTGCAGTGATTGATGGTGCCGAAGCACACTACCTGGACCGCGACTACCTAACCGGCCAATACAGCTATCACTTACAACAGCGACACATTGTCATGAAGGTGGAAACCCACAACCACCCGACTGCGATATCCCCACACCCCGGTGCAGCAACAGGTGTCGGCGGTGAAATCCGCGATGAAGCAGCAACTGGTCGCGGATCAACAACCAAGGCTGGACTCACTGGTTTCTCTGTCTCGCATCTTCGTATTCCCGATTATCCCAGACCCTGGGAAGATGATTTCGGCAAACCCGATCATCTGGCCTCTGCATTGGATATCATGCTGGAAGCGCCAATTGGTGGAGCCGCTTTTGGCAATGAGTTCGGACGCCCCAATCTGCTTGGTTATTTCCGGACCTTCGAACAACGTGCCCAACAGCAACCTGCAACCCAGCGTCATGGCTATTTAAAGCCGATCATGATCGCCGGAGGCGTTGGCGCGATCCGCGCAGACCAGATAGACAAGCAATCCATCCCCGATAGAGCCTGGGTAATTGTTTTGGGAGGACCGGCCATGTTGATTGGCCTGGGTGGTGGCGCAGCGTCCTCACGCACAACGACAGAAGGCAATGAAGAGCTGGATTTCGCCTCGGTGCAACGTGAAAACCCGGAAATGCAACGGCGCTGCCAGGAAGTTATCAATACCTGCTGGTCGCTGGGAGACAGCAATCCAATATTAAGCATCCATGATGTCGGCGCAGGTGGTTTGTGTAATGCCGTGCCTGAACTGGTCCATGACGCAGAGCGTAGCGGCCGGTTTCAACTCAGAGACGTCCCTTGCGCAGAACCCGGATTATCACCAATGGAAATCTGGTGTAACGAAGCCCAGGAACGCTTTGTACTCGCAGTACAATCTGATCGTCTGCATCAATTTCAAACGATTTGCGAACGGGAGCGCTGTTTGTTTGCTGTCATCGGTCAGGCCCATTCAGACCAGCAACTGGTTGTCGAAGATTCCTTGTTCCAGAATCACCCGGTTGATTTGCCGATGTCCATGTTATTTGGCAATCCTCCAAAAATGCTGCGTGACACTTCGCACAGCAAAACCCGGAAGTCTTCGCTTAAATTCGATAATAACAAGATCGATGACGCTATCGAACGGGTATTAAGTTTTCCAGCCGTTGCCGATAAGAGCTTTCTGATTACAATTGCAGACCGTTCAGTAACCGGCCTAGTTTGCCGCGATCAAATGGTTGGTCCCTGGCAAATCCCTGTCGCTGACGCCGCTGTTACAGCATTCAGTTACGAGGCTTACACAGGTGAAGTCATGGCTATGGGCGAGCGCACACCGCTGGCTACACTGGATGCTCCTGCATCCGGACGTATGGCAATCGCAGAAGCAATCACCAATTTAATGTGTGCACCAGTGAGGCAAATCGGTGATATCAAGCTCTCCGCTAACTGGATGGCCGCAGCCAATGCAGGCGGTGAAGATGCCAGATTATTCGATACTGTTCAGGCAGTCGGCATGGAATTATGCCCAGCGCTTGGTATTGCTATTCCGGTCGGCAAGGATTCGTTATCCATGCAAACCAGTTGGAACGAGAATAATCAGACTAAAACAGTGATCTCGCCGGTCTCCTTGATTATAACGGCATATGCACCTGTCACCGATGTCCGTAAAACGCTGACTCCGGAATTACAAGCAGTTGATGAGAATACAGTACTGCTGCTGATCGATCTGGGACAGGGGAAAAACCGCATGGGTGGCTCAACACTTGCTCAGGTGTTGAGCAAAACATCTGGTAACCCACCTGATCTGGATAACCCCGAGCAACTGAAAAACCTGTTTTCGGTGATACAGGAACTGAATCAGCGGGGATTGATACTCGCGTTTCATGATCGATCAGATGGCGGTCTGTTAGCCACGCTCTGTGAAATGGCATTTGCAGCACACTGTGGCCTGGATATTTCACTCGATTTTTCTGAATCCGACGCTCTGGAAACACTGTTCAATGAAGAACTCGGTGTGGTGATACAGTTCAAGCATGATGAACTCGAAACAGTACTGGAAGTCATCAACCAGCATGAGTTAATTCAATGTTCACACATATTGGGTAAACCGACAGTCCAGGAAACAATTCGATTCAGTCATAGAAACAAGACTCTGTATTCAAATTCACGCGCAAATTTGCAAAAAATCTGGTCTGAAACCAGTTTTCAAATGCAATCGCTGCGCGACAACCCGGAGTGTGCACGCCAACAATACGAGGATATTGATAGCAAACACCCGGGCTTGACCGCCAGTCTCAGTTTTGAACTCGATAATCTGGTCGTGGCACCTACCTTGCTGACTACACGCCCAAAAGTCGCCATCCTGCGTGAACAAGGCATTAACGGACATATGGAAATGGCGGCGGCCTTCATCAAGGCCGGATTTGATGCCATTGATGTGCATATGAGCGACTTGGTTTCAGGTCGTCATGATCTCAATGAGTTTAACGGCCTGGTTGCCTGCGGCGGTTTTTCCTATGGTGATGTACTTGGCGCAGGTGGCGGATGGGCCAAATCCATTCTCTTCAATCCAAAACTGAAATCCATGTTCCAGACATTCTTTGAAACACCTGATCGATTCGGACTGGGTGTATGCAACGGATGCCAGATGTTATCCCAGCTTAAGGACTTGATTCCTGGCGCTGACCATTGGCCGGTTTTTTTGCGCAACCAATCAGATCAGTTTGAAGCCAGAGTGTCCATGGTGGAAATTCTGCCCTCACCATCAATATTTCTTAACGAGATGGCAGGTTCGACACAGCCAGTAGTAGTTTCACACGGAGAAGGACGAGCCGAGTTTTCCGACCAGGCTACTATAACCAACAACCAGCATTTGATAGCACTTAGATATACTGACTATCACGGCCAGGCGACTGAACGTTACCCGATGAACCCAAATGGTTCACCACAAGGCATAACCGGACTCACCAACTCGGATGGTCGATTCACCATCATGATGCCGCATCCCGAGCGGTGTTTCCGAACCGTACAAAACTCATGGCATCCTCAACACTGGGGAGAGAATGCTCCATGGTTAAAAATGTTTATCAACGCCAGGGAATGGATTGGTTAGTCCATTGTTTTCAGTTTGTTTTAATTTCGGTGAAACGTAGGCTGGCGCTGAGGCACGAAGCCCAGCAAAATGTTTTCTTGTTTGAGCATCTTCCAAATACGCAGGCTGGAAGGTTTCGCAGCAGGATAACATTGTTGTTTTAAACTTGACTTGTTTGCTGCTGCGAGTTCGTTTCTTTTGCGCGGTTAAAAGAAACGAACCAAAGAAAAGGCCGCCTCGTTCCGCCGCACGGAGGTGCTCACCGGCTTCAAGGGGGAAAGCCGCAAAAAATCAAACGTAAGTTCTTGACTGCCGCCATTTATGTAATACCATATTAGTATTACATAGTTTGAGGTGTATATTATGCGAGTTACAACAAAAGGACAAGTCACTATTCCTCGAAAAATCCGAGAAGCTTTAGGTATATCACCTGAAACAGAAATAGATTTTGTTGAAGACAGTGGTCGGTTTTATATCGTAAAAACTGACGATCCCGATATCACTGGTAAATTTAAAAAACTTAGAGGCATTGCGACAGCAGAAATGTCTACCGATGAAATTATGAGCCTCACAAGAGAATCATAATGAATGGTATTTTAGTTGATTCCTGCGTTTTACTTGATTTATTTACTGATGATGAAAATTGGGCTGATTGGTCTGAAAATACGCTGGAACAATATAGTCGAACTAACTCGTTGTATATCAATTCAATCGTCTATACCGAAGTCTCTATTGGGTTCAATACAGTTGAAATAGTTGATACTGCAATTAAATCATTGGGAATCAAAGTATTAGAAATGCCACGAGAAGCTTTATTTTTAACAGGTAAAGTCCATGTAAAATATATAAAAAACAAAGGCACTAAAACATCACCATTACCTGACTTTTTTATTGGCGCTCATGCATCAGTATCTCACTTTAAATTAGTAACAAGAGATATCACAAAGTACCAATCCTATTTCCCTCAAGTAAAGCTAATCCATCCATCTGAATAAAAGACAACAATTAAAATCAAGCTGGCCGACCCCTTGATTGGGTTCTGCTTTTGGTTCCTGCTCTCTGGCTTTCTGAGCAGACTCTAGTTTTTTTTTGCAAGCTTTATGAAAAGTTTGGAATGCCTATCAAATAAATCGATCTGTAGATTTTCCATAAGCTGATCGTGTCAGATTCCAATAGCCTCCAAAATGGTCCTGTAACAAATTTGCTTATGAGACCTAAAGCTCTGCATGCAGCCCAATATTCATCCACCTTTGAATCT
>JAHZJL010000177.1 GCA_022600935.1 Gammaproteobacteria bacterium | reverse complement strand
TCTATCATTGCCACATCATAATAATTTTTGGTATGTTCAGCATCGTGCAAGATTTCCAGCGCATGCGTGGCATTTTCCGCAAGCGTTGTCGTCACCCCCCATGATGATAACTGTTTATACAGTAATGAACGCTGGCTTGAATTATCTTCAACCAGAAGAACAGAGCAATTTTTCAACGTATCTATATCTGAACATACTCGATCAGCCAGCTCATTGACTTGCATGGGTATTTCAAACCAGAACACGGAACCTTTTCCTGGCTCACTGACAAAATTGATATTTCCACCCATTAATGTCACAAGCTGTTTTGAAATCGATAATCCTAGGCCGGTTCCACCAAATTTACGTGTGGTCTCTCCATCTGCCTGGGTGAAGACTTCAAACAATTTTTCCCTGTATGTTGAATCAATCCCAACGCCAGTGTCGGCTATCTGGCAGCGAATCATGTGTTTTTCCTGCTGATGCGCTTGTGAACTCATGATGACGGTAATTTCACCAGATTCAGTGAATTTGATGGCATTACCAATCAGATTGAATAAAATCTGACGCAATCTGGCAGGATCACCTTGTACATTTTTTATTTCCGTATTGCGAATATCGACAATCAGCTCAAGTCCTTTACGCTGAGCACTTTCAGCCAGAGTCTCACTAACATCCTCTATTGTCTCCACCAGATCAAACTGTATATTATCCAATTCCAGTTTTCCGGCTTCAATTTTTGAGTAATCCAGGATATCGTTGATAATTTCCAATAACCCTTCAGCAGAACGATATGTCGTCATTGCCAGGTTTTTTTGCTGAGATGTCAAACTGGTATCCAATAACAATTCCGTCATACCCAGCACACCATTCATGGGTGTGCGTATCTCATGACTCATATTGGCCAGAAACTGTGACTTGGCCTGATTAGCCTGTTGTGCTTGCTTGGCCAGCTTTAACGCTTCATTTCGAGTATGTTCCAGTTCAAGCGTACGCTCGTAAACCCGCTGCTCCAGAGAGCTGTTATATTCTTCCAGCTCAGCTTCACCAGCTTGTATCTGGGCAATCATATGGTTTAATCCATCAATTAATATTCCGATTTCATCATGACTGGTTTTATTTGCCCGTATCGAATAATCTCTCTCGTTGGCTATTCTCTTGATTTGTGCAATCAGATTAAAAATAGGTGCCGAAATCACCTGCTGCAGGATTCGTGACAGGAAATAGGCAAATACAGCCGAGCCGACAATCACACACAGCAGAGTGAATAAATAATTATCAAAAGCCCGTGTCAAAACAAATAAATTATCTACGAGTGTAATTGAACCTAGATAGTCACCTGTATGTATGACGGGCCTGGTGACCTGCAGTGGCTTGATGTCCCAGAATTCACGAGCAAAAACCTGTTTCCACCCGGTTTTCTGATTGTCCTCCTGCTGCTCCGGCACTCGTTCATAATGGATTATTTTATCTGCGTTAACTGATTGATATTCTACAAATAAATCGCCATTCTCATCAAACAGAAAAGCCGCAATTATATCCGGCTTGACCTGTAGAGTTTCCAATGCTTCCAGTGCAGCAGCTTCATGTTTAAATGCCATTGCCGCAACTGCGCTTTCCGCAACAACGTCAGCCAGAGTAATCAACTCTTTTTTTGCCGTTTCCCGCATATTGATCATGCCGTTTACAGCAATAAACATCATCGACAATAACAAAACAGTCTCTGACGTGATAAGCATTAACAATGTCAGTTTTTTTCGAAGTGAAATAAATTTGAACGTTTGCATAACCTATTTCGCCAGTTGACTGAATAATCTATTTAAATACATTATTAATAGTATTTTCTATAAATCCAGTATACGCCAGCCAGTATGTTTGTAATATAAAAAAACAAATGCCTGTTACAGTATTTTACCATTAATTAATTTTTTGCAAATTCCAGTCTGATTGAATCTATTTATCACTCAAGAAGTGAAGACTGCCTGACATTTGAGTCTTTCGGTGAACTGATTGAATTTCTGACATCCCTATTAAAGATAGCATCAAACCCCAATAACAAAAGGGCTCAACACGCTATTAAATGATTTTTTCCGGGTGCAATCTGAGTCAAACCCGAGAACCGATGTACACCGTGTACCTGATCTAACCAGAAAACAATATCTTGTCACGATATCTATGCCATTGCATGGTTTAATCTTTGATAAAAAAATGCATTGGACATAACACAGCACCAGCTGAATACATATGCGACAAAATCCATGTATTAATATACTTTTCAATCAGTTATGAAACACAAACAGAATTGACAAGTAGCTTTCTGCTCAAATAAAGATCAGATATCCAAGTTGAATGTTTACCCTCGCTCTGTATTGAGTGTGAATGTTTTTAGGAACTCATCCTTCTTTGAAAACTTTGAAAACGCGAAACAGCGTTAGTCATATTTAATATACTTAAACCTGGGATCATCTGGCGTCCCTTCCAATGCCCCTTCTTCATCTGCCGGCTGCCAGGCAACAACTTCCTCAATCTTTTTAGCCAATTCAAAATCCTTGTTGGTAATCCCTTTGGCGCTATGTGTCATTAGTTTAACAATAACAAAAGCATATGAAAGTGTCAGATCAGGATGATGAAATGCCGCTTCTGCCAAATGTCCTACAGTATTAGTCACCATCAAAGTCGATTTCCAGCCACTGGTTTTGTATCGACGCCGAATCCAGCCATCTTTAATTTCCCAGTGGGGCAACTCTTCCTGCAACCTCTCAAATATCTGTGGTTCCGTATACACTTGCTCTGCTTTCAGTGTTCTCCAACTCATCTTAACCTCCTGTTGATTGTATTGATCATGTTCAACCTTCACATAACCAATCATAAACACTTCAATCCAATACGTTAAGCATCAATGTCCCATTTTTAAAAAAACATGACCAGTCAATCACACTCGATCAAAACATTGGCTTGTTTAACGTTTCAAGAAAAAAACAATTTTTTTTAAATTTTTTGTCAACCGATTTGTCTTTCAGTCGTTATTAGTGGTGAATTCGCTAAAAATTACGGAGACTATTCATGAAAACAACAGTACTTGTGGTTACATTATTGACAGTTTTATCAATTGAATCTGCATATTCAGCAACAATCAATCAACGACAGCATAAGCAGACACAGCGTATTGGACAAGGCGTGAAATCAGGACAGTTAACTGCATTTGAAACGAAACGTCTGCTTAAGCAACAAGCCAACATTGCCCATACAAAACGTCGATTTAAAGCCGATGGTCAGTTTACCCGGGGGGAACGCGCGCGGTTACAGCACATGCAAAATCATGCCAGTACCCATATTTTCAAACAGAAACATGATGCACAGATCAGGTAATCGAATACAACACCAGTTGTTACGTGTACGTAACTAAAATCAAGAATTTCTTTGTCTATCGCCTGAGAGAATCGATTGACTAAGGTTGGCGAGTAACTGATCCCTGTATATAGAGCGAATCAGTTACTCTTTTTGTGCAATAAAATTGGATTGATGCCCTGTTGATAAACGGTCAAATCTGTCATCAAATCAGAACTGATAATCATACGGCATTCTGGTTGTGAAATTCAGACGTGAAAACAATAGCAGACATAAAGTCCTGCAAGTTTCGACACTCAAGCAATTATTTATCGTCCAGAACCCACTGGTTTTTTTGTGGTCAGAGTGTTAAAACTAATCCAAAACAAATCGAAAAACCAGGAGGCACTATGTATAAGCCGATAATTTTAATTCTTTCAATATTATCCCTCAGTGCTTGTTCCACAGTGCCTAAAACTATCCGTTACGCACCTGAGTCTGATATTCAGCTGTCAGAAGTACGCCATAACTTTGCCGATTTTCAAGGTAATGCAGTGCGTTGGGGCGGAACTCTGGTGAATGTAAAAAATACAGATGCAGCATCCCATCTGCAAATTCTGTCATACCCGTTGAACTATAATGGCCGTCCTGATCTGAGCGCCGATCCCCAAGGTCGTTTTCTGGTTAAATCCAATGAGTTTCTGGATCCTGAATATTACACCAAGGACAGTGAGATCACTGTTGCAGGGGTGTTGACCGATCAAAGTCAGCAAACTGTCGATAAAAAATCACTGAACCTGCCTGTCATTGAAGATGCGCAAATTTACCGCTGGAGAAAATACAGACAGGTCCCATATCCCTATTATGGCGGATATTATGGTGGCTATTACGGTGGTTTTGGTTATTGTCCGACACCTTTTTACGGTGGCTTCGGATTTGGTTACAGAGGATTTTACAGACCCTACCGATATTGGTAACCCGTATTACTCTGGGTTAGCTTGAAAAATTCGAATCTTAATCGTTCACATAACAAACAAGCACAGACTTAAGACGTCAATCAGTCTGACTAATAGTTCAATCGAATATAATCAGCACCGACTGCTTGTTTGAGGTTGCTAAGTAATTGATCGCTGGGATTCACTTTCCAGGATTCTCCAAAAGCAATTCGGCCTCGTGTCGTTGTGTTCTGATAATCAACCAGAATGGGACAACAACCACCTTTGTAAGGCGAGATAATCGTTGTCAGCTGATTGATAAAATCGGTTTGTCCGGGCTTGACACTCCGTTTCGACCATTCAATAACCAGGTGCTTGATCAATGCTGAACGAGCCTGCTCAACCGAGTAAATCTTTTCTACATTCAATCGTGGCTGGCCAGAATAATCATCCATCCCCAGATTGCCTTCGATAACAAGGATCGTGTCTTTCACCAGCAATTCTGCATACTGCTCATAAATCTTGGCAAACAGAGTGATTTCAGTACGGGCAGTATTGTCATCCAGAGTCAAACTACAGAATTGGGACCCACGCTTGGTTTGTCGCAAACGTTGGTCCAGAAGTAACCCGGCAATGCGCACAAATCGACTCTCTCTGGAATTTTCCGGTAAATCGAGATTCTTGATTTGACAGGTGATGATCTGCTCCAGCTCTGGCTTACAGCGATCAATCGGATGGCCGCTCAGATACAGACCCAAAGTGGCTTTTTCACGTAACAAACGTTCTTCATCAGTCCATTGTAAAACGTTTTCCATCAATTGCTGTTTGGGCTGTTCGACAACATCTGAAAATCCGAACATATCATTTTGACCGCTGTCCCGCATTGATTCCTGCTGCTCAGCAGCCTGCAAAGCCATCTCCAGACTGGCCAACACATTGGCTCGCTGAGGCTCCAGACAATCAAATGCACCGGCATCAATCAATGCCTCCAACACCCTGCGATTGAGTTTGCGCAAATCAACCCGATTGCAGACATCAAACAAACTTGCATAAGGCCCATTGTGTTGACGCTCGTTAATCAAAGACTCGATAGCAGCCTGGCCGACACCTTTTATCGCACCCAGACCATACAGAACACAATCCTCGCTGACTGCATTGAAGCGGTGACCAGATCTATTGATATCCGGCGCCTGAACGCTAATATCCAATTGCCTGCATTCATCAATCAGAATGACCACTTTGTCGGTATTGTCCATATCCGAGGATAATACCGCGGCCATAAACGCAGCCGGATAGTGAGCTTTGAGCCAGGCTGTCTGATAAGACACCAGCGCATAAGCGGCCGAGTGAGATTTGTTAAAGCCATATCCGGCAAACTTTTCCATTAAATCAAAAATGTAATTGGCAATTGCCTCATCAATACCCTTTTGACTGGCTCCGTTAACGAACAATTCTCGTTGCCGCGCCATTTCTGCAGGTTTCTTTTTACCCATGGCGCGGCGTAACAAATCCGCCCCACCCAGTGTATACCCCGCCAGTTCCCGGGCAATCTCCATGACTTGTTCCTGGTACAGAATAACTCCGTTGGTTGGCTTGAGTATTTTTTCCAAGGCCGGATGCGCATAATCAGCCTGTTGTCTGCCATGCTTGACGTTGATGTAGTCATCGACCATTCCAGATTGCAGCGGGCCAGGCCGGAACAAGGCTACCAGAGCGATAATATCCTCAAAGCAATCCGGTTTTAAACGCCGCACCAGATCTTTCATCCCACGTGACTCGAGCTGGAATACAGCAGTCGTTGCGCAACTCTGTAATAATCTGTAAGTGGACGGATCATCGATGGCAATATCTTCGATGTTCAACAGCTCCTGACCTTGTTGGCTGCGTTCTGCATTGATTGCCGCCAGAGCCCAGTCAATTATGGTCAAAGTGCGCAACCCGAGAAAGTCGAATTTAACCAGGCCCACTGCTTCGACATCATCTTTGTCAAACTGGGTTACCAGACTGCCACCGCCAGGTTCGCAATACAAAGGCGCGAAGTCTGTCAGTTTTGATGGTGCAATCACAACTCCACCAGCATGTTTACCGGCGTTCCTGGCAACACCTTCCAGGGAACGCGCCAAATCAATCAATTGCTGGATATCATCTTCATTGTCGTACAGTGATTTGAGCTCAGCACTTTGTTCCAAAGCTTTTTCCAGCGTGATTCCCAGTTCAAACGGAATCAGCTTGGCAATCCGGTCGACATATCCATACGACATTCCAAGCACGCGACCCACATCACGTACGACAGCTTTTGCAGCCATGGTACCGTAGGTGATAATTTGCGAAACCTTGTCCCTGCCCCATCGTTCCGCGACATAGTCAATCACCTGATCGCGCTTGTCCATACAGAAATCGATATCAAAATCCGGCATGGAGACACGTTCTGGATTGAGAAAACGTTCGAAAAGCAAATCGAATTTCAACGGGTCAAGATCGGTAATCCTGAGTGCATACGCAACCAGAGATCCAGCGCCGGAACCCCGACCAGGTCCAACCGGGATCTGGTTTTCCCGGGCCCAACGGATAAAATCAGCGACAATCAGAAAATAACCGGGAAACTGCATTTGCACAATCACATCAATTTCCATCTGCAAGCGATTGCGGTATTCACTAATCTTCTGGTCATCCAGTGATTGATGTTGCGCCAGTTTGTCGAGTCTTTCCTGCAAACCCTGTTGCGATTGCCGGGTAAAATATTGTTCGGTAGTTTCGCCGGCAGGTACCGGAAATTCCGGCAGATAGACTTCACCCAGGGTCAGTGATAAATTACAGCGCCTGGCGATTTCAACGGTGTTTTTCAGCGCCTCCGGGTAATCTCCGAATAGTGACAGCATCTCAGCTTCACTCTTGAGGCATTGAGCGTCTGTATAGGTTCGAGGGCGCGCAGGGTCATCCAGTAAATACCCTTGATTGATGCAAACCCTGGCTTCGTGCGCTTCAAATTCATCCGCTGCCAGAAATCTGACATCATTAGTCGCGACAACAGGTAAATCCAGAGTCACGGCCAGGTGAGCGGCTGCGCTGATATATTGCTCCTCTCCGTTACGCCCGACACGTTGTAATTCAATATAAAATCTGTCTTCAAACACATCACTGTATCGCCGGGCTGCAGCTATGGCTTTCGCCTGATTTCCGCAACTCAGACTCTGGCCGATTTCTCCAAACTGAGCACCGGATAATGCAATGATTCCCTCATGAGAATCTTGCAGCCAGTCCCATTGCATCAAAATCCGGTCATCGCGTTGTCCTTCCAGATAGGCTTTTGATATTAATTCAGCCAGATGACGGTAACCTGTGTTGTTCTGGGCAAACAGGGTCAAGTTGAAGGGTTTATTGCAGTCATCCGGATTTTCGAGTTTGACATCGACTCCCGCTATCGGCTTGATACCTCTTTGCCTGGCTGCTGTATACAACCTTACCAATGCAAAAAAATTGGTTTCATCGGTCAATCCAACTGCCGGCATTTGCAGATCAGCCAATGCATTGATCAATGCATTGATACGCACAGTTCCATCGACCAGGGAAAATTCTGAATGAACGCGCAGATGGATAAATTGAGGGTCTGACATTGGACACAATGGGATATGTTGAAAACGCTATGATGCGCTTAACCAATTTTAAATTCAATTCACAATCAGGATGCTGTCTGATTATAAAAAAATTCTGTTTGTAACACTATTGAACGATAGAGGCTGTTCAAACACACTGAATCAATCTCAATCCACGCAAGCTCTACTCATGCGTTCAGCGCAGTCAATTTGCGGTTAGCATGACTTGTCGGAAACATTATTGACTGCAGCCAATGATCGATCTGACTGGAGCAAAACTGCGTCGATGAATCGGAAGTACTCCACGCTGAATCAATGCTTCTCGATGTTGCACTGTCGGATATCCTTTATGCGAAGCAAATCCATAATCTGGAAACAGTGTATCGGCGACAATCATTTCGCGATCTCGTGCAACTTTGGCAAGAATCGATGCCGCTGAAATGTCTGCAATACTGGCATCACCTCCGATAATGGCTTCACCTTGTGCATCGATTGGAGGGAAGCGGTTGCCATCAACCCGAACCCAGTTCGGAACAATTGCCAAACCATGATATGCGCGTGCCATCGCCAACAGGGATGCCTGGAGAATATTCAACTGATCGATTTCACATGCTTCAGCGCGACCGATTGACCAACTCAATGCCTGACACCTGATTACAACTGCCAACCGTTCTCGTTGTTGCGCTGTGAGTTGTTTTGAATCCTGTAATCCCGGAATCGGTTGTCGATTGTCAAGAATCACGGCTGCAGCCAGGACAGGACCAGCCAGACAGCCACGCCCAACTTCATCGATACCAGCAATCAATCGGGACGAATTGTTATCCAAGTGTGAGAATTCAGCGAATAATGCCTCGGTTTGACTGTCTCAGGAAATCAACCATACATTGAATTTCCGGGCATTCATGCGTCATATCGGATAACACAGCAATTGCATCACCGAGTTTCAGACCGGATTTATAGATGATTTTATAGGCGCGTCTGATTTCGTTAATGACGTCCAATGAAAACCCGTGGCGTTCCAGTCCGACTATATTGATACTGTGTGGTTTGGTTGGATTGCCGGCAACCATGATATAAGGGGGTATATCCTGTGAAACCGCACTCCCCATTGCTGAAAAACAATAATCACCGATATGGGTAAACTGGTGGACCAGCGAAAATCCGCCCAGCACAACATGGTCACCCAGGCGCACATGACCCGCCAGTGATGCGCCGTTGGACATAACGACTTGAGAACCGATTACGCAATCATGGGCGATATGTGTATACGCCATAAACAGGTTATGGTGTCCGATTCGGGTTATTTTATTATCCTGTACCGTACCTCGGTTGATGGTGCAATATTCCCTGATTACATTATGGTCGCCAATCAGTAGTTCAGTGCGCTCCTGTGCATATTTCTTATCCTGGGGATCTTCTCCGATTGAAGAGAATTGAAAAATACGGTTGTTGGCGCCAATCGTAGTCGGGCCTTTAATCACCACATGAGGACCGATGACTGTATTTTCACCAATAACGACATCGGCGCCAATACAGCTATACGGACCGATATCAGCGCTGTCAGCAATCCGGGCATGCTGATCAACAACAGCCAGCTTGTCAATCAATGTTACGGCTCCGCCGCAGCACACATGATCTGTGCTGAAGCTACCGCTTTGCCTTCAACCAAAGCGGTACATTCAAACGACCAGATATTACGCTTATGACGCAGGTACTCAACTTCCAGCAATAACTGGTCCCCTGGGTACACAGGTTTTTTAAACCGAACTTTATCGACACCGACCAGGTAATAAATCATCCCGCTCTCGACCAGTTCAGGTGCTGTTTCCGAGGCCAGCAAACCGGTAGCCTGGGCAAGTGCTTCTATGATCAGGACTCCAGGAAATATCGCCTTGGATGGAAAATGCCCACTAACCCATGGTTCATTGACAGAAATATTTTTCAATCCGAGCAAGCGTTTGCCTGGTTCGCATTCGATGACTCTGTCAATCAGTAGAAAAGGATACCTATGTGGTAAAAAATTTTGTATTTTATCGACGCCGAACATGATGAATTTTACTCGCTGTGTAAGCGCAAAAAAAGAAGGATGAACACGCTTTAATTAGCCGCTTTCAGCTTGGATTCAATGTCTGCAGTTACATCAATACGTTCACTGGCGAAAACCACCCCATCTGTAACCAGCAAATCGAAGTTTTTCTCTTTTGCCAGTGATTGTATGGCCTCAAAGACTACCTTTTGCAACTTACCCAGCTCTTCATTTCTCCGAATATTGAAATCTTCCCGGAATTCTTCCTGGGCACGCCTGATTTCGCGGTTCAAACTGATTAAATCGCGTTCCAGTTTCTGCTGTTCTGACTGGCTCATCACATCGCCTTCTTTCTTCTTTCTTTCTTCCAGTTTTGTTTTCTTCTTTTGCATGGCAACCAGTTTTTTGTCTCGTGGTGCAAATTCCTTTTCAAGCTCTTTCTTGGCTTTGGCTGCCTGAGGTGCAGAATCAAGAATCCGAGGTACGTTGACAAAGCCGATTTTGATGTCTTCAGCATTAACGCCCAAGGCCGAAAAACCCAAAAGAACAGCCAGAATAATTTTTTTTCTCATCAAAAATTCACCTAGATCATAAATTTATAAAATATTCAGAAACAATTGGTTAATGGTATCTGAGCGTTGATCATCAACGCTCAGATACCATTTGAATGTGACACATTCAAATGTTTAAAATTCAGTTGCTGTCGTACTATTTCTGCTGACATTGAAACTCAGCAGACTATGTCATCATCAATAATTTCACATAGCTTGGAAGCTAATTCAGACAGCCAACTGTTTATGATGAATAGTGTCTTCCTCAAAATCCACTTGACCACACCTAAGTCAAATAGTTATGTCTAATGAGTAAAACCATCTCCATACACATGTTATAACAACAAAACAATCGCTTAGTTGGCAGTTCCAAAGGTAAACTGAAACGGTTTCGGATCATCATTACTCCCTTTGTTAAACGGAACTGCAACACTGACAGCCAAGGCTCCAAATGGCGACAGCCATTTTATAGCAAGTCCGGCAGAATAGCGAAGTTCACCTAATTCAAATTTGTCATTGTAAACATTACCAACATCAGCAAACGCGCTCAAACGTAAGGATTTCTGCTCCGGAAAAAATGGGATCGGGAAAATCAGTTCTGCAGATCCCTGCAGCTTTCGATTACCACCTAACGGATCGTTTCTTGAGTCGCGCGGTCCCAGTGTATTGTCATTGAAACCACGCACAGACTGCACACCACCGGTAAAATAATTTTCAAACACCGGCAGATTTTTGGTACTGCCATATCCATCACCAACTGCAATCTGTCCACTCAGAGACAACGTCAGATCTCTTGCAAGAGGGAAATAGTGACGTTGCCTGTATTCTGCCTTGTAATACTGTAAGTCCAGCCCAGGAACCGCTATAGACGCGGACAAACGCTGGGTCCCGCCTGAGGTAGGGAAAATCGCCCGGTCCAGGGTATTATGACTCCAGTCCAATCCAAATGTGACAGTATTAAACCGACTTTTACAATTACGGAATTCACGGGTTAATGGTGGAACCGGGTTACCATTGGCATCCTCGTCAACCCTGTCCTCAACAGGAATCTGGTTACAGGATTCTGCAACTCCATTGGTGTCATCGATAAACTGCAGAATTTCTTCAGAAGTTCTGCTCGATGTTTTCAGGTTGGTGTTCTGGTATTCAGCACTAAAGCGAATTCTGGCATTTTCTGTTAACGGAACACCAAAATTAAAACTACTGTTGATGACATCAGTTGTATAGTTGGCAATATTGGCCTGATCCGCATCTGTTTGGCGAAACCCGAGGTTATACCCAAAACTGATCCCGTCAACTGTAAAATAGGGATTGAAATAACCAAATTGGTAAACCGTATTGACCGAGCTGTTATCAAATGCCAAGTTAACCCGTTTTCCGGTTCCAAACAGGTTATCCTGAGTAATACTGGCATTTAGGATCAGCCCCTGGGTCTGGGAGAACCCAACCCCGGCTGAGAGGTTACCACCTGGTCTTTCCACCACATCATAATTGACGTCGATCTGATCAGACGTACCTGGCACGGCAGGCGTCTCGACATTCACTTCCTCGAAATACCCCAGACGATCAAGGCGCTGTTTGGATAAATCAATTTTCGGAGCCGAAGCCCAGGCTGCTTCCATCTGGCGTAATTCCCGGCGAATCACTTCATCACGGGTACGTGTATTACCGCTGATATTGATATGTCTGACATAAGCACGCTTGCCCGGATCCACAAAAAATGTCAGCTTGACGGTTTTATCATCCTGGTTAATATCGGGAATCATGTTGACATTGGCAAATGTATAGCCGTCTTCTCCGAGCCGATCGGTTATTGCCTTGGAAGTCTCAGTTGAACGCTTACGTGAAAAAATTTCATCCGGGCCAATCTGGAACAAGGGCAGCAATTCATCCGGCTCAACAATGATATCGCCTGCCAAGCGAACTTCGTCTACGGTAAACTGCTCACCTTCCTTAATATTGACAGTGATGTAAATTTCTTTTTTGTCCGGTGTAATCGTAACCTGGGTCGATTCAACTTCAAAATTGAGATAACCGCGATCCAGGTAATACGAGCGCAGACGCTCCAGGTCTGCGGACAGTTTTTGTCTGGAATATTGATCGTCTTTCGTGTAAAACGACAATAAATTGGTTGTACTGGACTCGAATAAATCAATCAGTTTGTCCGAGTCAAACAAGTGATTACCGACGAGATTGATCTGCTGAATTTTTGCAGGCGCACCCTCAGCAACATTCAGGGTTAAGGCGACTCTGTTGTTTGTCAGCGGGGTAATCTCAGTGTCGAGTTGCACTCCATACTTGCCACGGGAAAAATACTGGCGTCGCAATTCCTTTTCCACCTTGTCCAGCAGTTGCTGGTTAAACACCTGCCCTTCAGCAAGGCCTATGCCTTTCAAGGCTTTGATCAATTCATCCGATTTGATATCACTGTTACCTTTGATATCGATACTGTCAATTGCAGGTCGCTCGACCACGTGCACAATCAATACATCGTCATCCTGCTCCAGGCTGACATCATTGAACAACCCGGTCTTGAACAATGCACGAATCGCTGCTTTGGATTTTTGTTCATCAAAGCGATCACCAATGGTAACCGGCAGATAACTGAACACTGTGCCGGGCGTCAGCCGCTGCACACCTTCCACGGTGATATCTCTGATAATGAACTGTGCCGCGGAACCGCTAACCGGAAAAAACAGACCTGTCAATAATAACCAGCTAAATAAAACTAACCTTACCTCTGGCCGCACTAGACCTTCCCCAGATACATTCAAACGCTCCAGTATAGATAAATCATCACTCACTCTCAAGCAGGAAGATTGGAGAATACTCAAACGATCACTGTTTTTTAGCCGATTTTTAACAACTTACAGGGCAATACAGGAATATCATTTCAACAATGATAAAGTGTCGATTAACAATTGAAATATACAATCAAAAATTGATATATCACTGTCTGGTTTTCTTGATAATGAAGATTTGAAACAGCGCTAGATTAATGGTTCCCGATAAACCATTAACAGTAGCGCAATTAAGGACAATGCCAGTACCGAGATAAAACCTGTCGCTCTGGACACTGCGCCAGACAGTCTGATTTCCAGTAATCGGCTGCAAGCCATCACAATCGCCAGAACACCAATCGCAATATGACTGATCTGAATCAGAAACTCGCTTTTCGGTTGGAAACCGACATGCGAGTGCATGAATAACATAACGCCACCAAACATACACAATAATGGAAACAGATATTTCAACCGCCCTGATTGTTTTCCAGCTCTGACCCTGAATTCGATAACACCCAGAACAAAAGCCAGAACTGTCGCAATACGATGTTGCAACACTTCGATATTGCTGAACACACTGTCCCAAAAACCGCCCGGACCCAGAGGCCAGGTTTCAGCATCGCTACGGAAAAACAAAAACACCGATAACAACATCAGCCCAAACGGCCAGTATGTGGTCCAGCGCCAGTATCTAAAGTAATACAACATGCCAACCAGACTGGTCACAATCAGGACAATACCCGAAAAATGGTGATTATATTCTGACCAGGCTGTTGCTGCTGAAGGTGACAACCGGCCATTTGCTATCGCCTGACTGGATTTGGAAGCCAGGAAAGCGTCATGCGTCGGAGACAGCAAGCGCGGAATCTTTGGTTCAAATGCTTGCAGAATCTCATCCATTCCAGCAGTCTGATGTGGTATATCAATCGCTGGTGGCAGTGATGACAGACTGACCGCAGCCAGCAACACTGCAATCAACACCAAAGCTTCTGCTTCAATGAAATACACGACCTTGTCTATCAAACCAGATTGGTCAGCATAGACAGTACGGTGCGCGGCAGTAAAATTCAATCCTGCCAGGATCAGCACCAGGACCAATAAAATCAATTTTACGATCAGCAAATTCCCGTATCCGGTACCCGCCAAGCCCTTGAAAGACCCCACATAATCAATTGCCATCAGGGTTCCGCTTGTGACAAGCACCACAACACTCGGTATCCCGATTCGGGAAAAACGTTTCAGCAATACCTTCCAGAGCCTGCGCCAATCATTCTGATTGTGAAAATGATAATACAACACCAGTAATTGCAACACACTCCCAAACCAGGCTGCAGCGGCCAGTTGATGAATGACCGTTAAACTCATCAGTTGAAAAGCATTGTCACACCGGCTTGCCCCATGCACCAGCCATGCGCCACTGACAACAACTGGAACAATAAAAACCAGCATTTTTGCAATCAATACTGGTGACACTGTAACCCGTTGGCAACGAACGCTAAGATACACGCCAAGCCCGATCGAGGAGATACATTGAACTATATTCGCCATACTGTATTCAGTGAAAAAAAACTCTGCAATCATCTCATCGTCCAGACTGGACTGTAACTGCAGAAATTTCATGATAAAACCAAGGCCGATGATTGCCCCCAGTCCCAATGCACTTTTGGCAATCAAAGAGAGGGACGATTGAGACCACTGATTGCGGATTGCATGCGCGTTTGACGTGACCGGAACCAACACAAATGCCAGCCAGAACAACCCGCCTACAGTCATGGCGTACAGAACAATTTTGATTCCTGCAAACAGGGAATCCAGAAAAGTAATCAGACCTTCCACCACGAATCAGACAGATTATTCAACCTTGAAGATCAGAATTCCTTCGCTGAGATGGCCGTCAAAGGCAAAAACCCTGTATTTCAATGCATAATCACCCTCAGACAGTGCAGGCAACTCAACACTGATTTCATCAGGACGTTGCCCCTGAGATAACGTCAATGGAAGATTCTCGTCGGTTCTTGAGATTAATTCGATTTTAGATAATGATGATTTGACGCGGGTATTGAAAAAGACTGAAACAACAGTTGCTTGATTGACAGTAACCGGAGCATTATCAACGGAACTACGGGTAACGACAGCATGAGCATAAATGCTGCTAATGAAGAATAATGTTGCGAATAACACAAGTAACTGGTTGAGTTTTTTGTTCATGACTCAATTTTATAAATGATTGATATAATTGAATAACTGATTGATTTTCAATTATCCGATGGACAACAAGAAGATGCATTGTAACAATTAAACCGTATTTTTAGACAGCTTGACAACTCAATGCGACTGACCAGCGTGTATCCAGAGAACCGGGTTTTAGCAGTCCTGCTTCACTGGCTCCCTGTACAAAAACATGTGATGCAACCATTCCCACCAGTAACTGTCTGGCTCTAAAAAAATAACAAAGACAACCCTGCTTTTAACTGCACAAGCATCGAGTGGCTTGAACAACCAGGCGTCATGCACAACCCAGTTTGCCCTTTGAACAGATTTATACTTGATACACCGATTGTCAAAACACAGGTCAACGGCCTGCAATTCCATGTCAAGCGGGACGATTTGATCCACCCTGAACTGAACGGCAATAAAGCTCGAAAATTACAGCATTATCTAAATTTAAATTCCCCTGACATCACAAAAGTCATATCCTGTGGGGGCAACCAATCCAATGCCATGTTCGCGATATCGGTATTAGCCAGAATCAAGCATTGGCATTTCGAGTATTATCTGAAAAAACTGCCTGATCAATTAAGCAGACACCCGGTTGGCAATTTCAAACTGGCTTGTGACAACGGAATGGAATACCGGGAAGTCGAGAGCTTCCCTGAACTCCGATCAACGCAGGATACCATCGCTATTGAACACGGTTGTTCAGAGCCTGGCGCAGAAATCGGTATCGCCATTCTTGCCAACGAAATCAACCAATGGGTCAGGGCCAAATCGTTGACGAAATGCAGTATTTTTCTTCCCTCAGGCACTGGAACTACAGCGTATTATCTACAGCAACATAGCCAATGGCCTGTTTATACAACACCATGTATCGGCAATGCCGATTTCCTTCGCAAACAATGGTCTCTGATCAATAGCGATACGCGTACTCACCCGATCATTATTTCAGCAAAAAAACCTGTTCGTTTCGGGCAACTTGACATCAATCACCTGAATCTTTGGAAATCTTTACAACAATCGACACACATTGAATTTGATTTGTTGTACGATCCACAGGGATGGTCGGCTTTGCTTGAAAATCGCTCAAAGCTGCCTGGAGAAGTGATCTATATCCATTGTGGAGGACTTTCGGGGAACACGAGTATGCTGGATCGGTACAACCACTTCCTGTCAAAACAACACAGTGGTATGAACAGAATTGATAATGCAATGTGATACTTCTGTAACATAACTGGTTGAAGATCAATGTTATAGTATGGCAATCTTCCCGGGTTGCAAATTACTGTCATTCGCCGTCAATAGTGATATTAACCATTAGCCCGATTAATCAAACCATGTCCTCACAATAATACTTTATTCAATGTCAGTCACTGAAAACAGCCAACGTTGTGTCAGCTCTAACATACTCGCCTTACTGTTATTGATATTCAGTTGCCCATCATTTGCCCTGTCCATTCAGATTGACTATTCCCTGGATGACAATGGTTTTTTTGATCCTGCAACAGAAAATGGTTTACGCGCACGACACACACTGGAATCAGTCGCTGATTTCTTTTCAGGTCTGCTCACTGATCAACTCACGACTATCACATCATCAGGCAACAATCGGTTCACAGCGGTATTTCAGCATCCTTCAGATCAATACTATGTTGAAATGCCACTTCTGAAAATACCCGAAGATACACTGATCATTTTTGTCGGCTCACGGGACCTGGAAGGCTCAATGCTCGGTTATGCAGGCGTCGGGGGATATATTGCGCAAGGACATCCCGACTTTTTGAGAAACATTGCCAATCGAGGGCAATCCGACCCGACGCAGGGAGATAAGGCAGAGGATTTTGCTCCCTGGGGAGGGTATTTATCGTTTGACAGCAATGCTGACTGGTATTTTGATAACGACTTGAGTCAAGCTGATGTCCCGGAGGGGCAAATCGATTTTTACAGTAATGCATTGCATGAATTCGGCCATCTTCTGGGTATTGGCACATCGGATTCATGGTTCAGCCAGACCAGTCTCTCCTATTTCGACGGCACCCATAGCGCTGAGCATTTCAATGACTTGATACCACTCGATGACACCCGGGAACATTGGGCACAACATGTCAACGATTCACACAAGGGAACCTCGCAAGCCGCTGCATTAACACCAGCCTTGAGACCGGGAGAACGAAAGGAATTCACTGCTTTGGACATTGCCGCACTGGAAGATGTTGGCTGGGATATCAGCCAACGTATCCTGGACTCAATTCTCACGCCAGCTCAAGCCACGTTCCCCAATGCAATTGATGACTTCAACCAGGATGGGCATTCCGATCTGATCTGGAAAAACCCGAAAAACGGTCAGGTTATTCTGACTCAATTGAACTGGAAACAATCAGATTCCGGCCTCAATGCCAGCTTGATCAAACACATCGACTGGATGCAGCTTAAAAACCCTGGTTTACAATTAATTGCAAGCACCCAGCTGAATGACGACGGTTTTACAGATTTGCTCTGGTGGAACCCAAATAATGGTGAATTAAGTGCATGGTTTATGGAAAAGCAAACCATCAAATCAATCCATCGATTATCTGATCAACGTCCACCTGATCAATGGAAACCCGTTGCGGTCATGGACTTTGATAATGATGGTCAAGCAGATATTATCTGGTGGAATCAGTCAGCTTCAGAGATTGAAGTTTGGTACATCGACAACTGGGAATCCGGCCAGCCACGACTGGCAGGCACCAGTCAATCGCTACAATCCAAACAAGCGGATAATACCCTGGTCGGTGCTGCTGATTTCGACAACAACCAGACCCCGGACCTGATATTTGTCAATAACAAAACCGGCCAGTATACGTTATGGTCCATGAAACTGGATCAAGTGATGTCAATCACCACCTTGCCGTGGAAACTGGACAAAACAGTACAGCTTGTGGCCACCAAGGATTTTAACCGCGACACTATTCCCGACTTACTGTTGCAAGCAAACAATCCGCTTGACGACAGCCTTGAAATACTGACACTCATTACTTTGCAAGATCCATCCACACCGTTGAGTCAAACTGATTTAAGGTTTGCAATTCCTGACCGCACGGTGAATTGTGTCAATTGATCTGAAGATATTGATTCAGGTCAACACGCTTAAGCCGTGAAAGTTTGCTTGGATGATCCCAATCAGTCAGCAAATCCCTGGAACCAGGCTGGAATGCGTTGATCCAGATAATACTCGGGTTGCCAGGGCTTGTGTCCCCCTATAAACCCGATATGTCCACCACCCCTGCTAAGTTCCAGAATTGTTGATTGGGACAGTTGCTCTGCGCCTGGTATTGCCGAGGCAGGCATAAACGGATCGTCTTTGGCCTGTATGATCAAAACCGGCTTGCGTATTTTTTTTAGAAAAAAGCCACTGCTGCAACGCTGATAATAATGATCGGCAGATTTATAACCATGCAAAGGCGCAGTGAGGTGATGATCAATCGTGCGAAAACTCCAGGCACCTCTTAAATCACCAAGGTCATTGAGACGTCGCGCTTGTTCAGTTTTACCACTGCGCTCAAACATCTTCAGGCGCTGCTGGACACAGCGGCGCATATGACGAACCAGACGAAACTGGTAAGTTCTGGCAAATCCGGTATTCATGTGATCGGCACAGTGATCAAGGCGAAACGGGACACTGACCGCTGCAGCGCCGTTAATATCCAGTGAGTCGCCTTGTTCACCCAGCCATTTCAGCAATATGTTGGCACCTAACGAAAACCCCAC
>JAHZJL010000018.1 GCA_022600935.1 Gammaproteobacteria bacterium | reverse complement strand
TAAGGCAAGTTCTTTTAGATTCAGTAACTGTGAATCGGCAACGACAACGATACCGTCTGATGATTTATATGGTTCTAAGCTGGTATTTGGAGAAGACCCGCAATGATTGATCAGCATCCCCATCGCAACGTTGAATGAGGACCATGAGCCTCCACCATCTGAACCCAGAGGTCTGAGTGGTTTTAGCATTTTTTCCAAGCTGTCCGGGTTGATTGGTTGATTGTCCCGATGAAAACGACCTGCAATTGCCCCCATTTCTTTGATTTTAACCTGATCGATTGTTATGTTGGTTTAGCTAATGGTTTTTAGTCCAGCCGTCTCATAAATCGGCCGGCAATCATTGCCATTTTACATATATTTGCTTTTTGGCGTGTCAGCTCGCTAGATGGCTCAGATAATAGATGCCTAATCGTTGGTAAATTCAGAAAATGCTGAGCCATTGGTAATTTTTCAAGCAATAATAATTCGTTTTGAAATGCAGGTCTCATTGCTTCAAACCAGCTTAACAATTCAGGTTTCGCGATACCACGAGAGATTCGCCATTGAATGTCAGGTGCTAATTTGCCTTGCATGGCTTTACGGAGAAGTAAGCGATCCCACCCGTTATTAATCATTTGATCAGGAGGCACTGCCATGCAAAAAGCATTGAGCTCACGGTTATTCATTGGACTGCGCCCGCTAATTCCAGTTGCATTACCCCATGCCGCAGAAAATTCAGCAGCACTTTGCATTCCATTGCGCTTATGTTTATAGATTGCTGCCTTGTTGTAATCTCGAGCCAGTATTGAAATTGCAGTTTTACTTGGTAAATTGAAGTATTTATTTTTTTCCAGATCATCGATGAGAGCAGGGTTTATCGCCGTAAAAGATTTACTGGTTTTATGGTGTTTTTGCAGAAGCTGAGGAAGAAATGGCCAGATCAAATGCGATTTTAGAATACTGGTCAACGAGTCACCATAAATATTTTTTCGACCTACCACTTCCTGGACTAACTTTACCCATCTCCCTTGTCTGGCAAGCATGGCAGGATATCCAAACAGACCCGGTGAAACGAAAAGGTTTCCACCCAGCCCGTTTAACAGTACACGTATGTCCAGTTCTTCCATTAAATCTAAAGTAAATTGGCCTCGGTGTGTGCTAAATGACTGCAGGTGAGGCTCAGCCAGTATTTCAAAAGACCGTTCTAGGTCCTGCCAGTTTGGTTTAGGGTCGAATATCTCTATAAAATGGCAATCTATATTATCGATATATTGTTGTAAGGATTTAACATAAGAGCGTTCGTCGGGATCTTTATTTCGAGGGGGCTTTTTTAGGTTATTTTCCGAGAATGTTGTAATGGTCGGTAATCGCTTGCCTAAAGCCTCAAGATGACTTGCAGCGACAGTTGTGACAGAACTAGAATCCAAGCCGCCACTTAAGGACACAATAATTGATCGATCAGCTCTCATGCATGCACAAACAGCATTGTTAAAACATTCCTTAAAAGCGTCTACATAGTCATTCTCAGAACTTAATCGAATACAATCTTGATCGGAGGGTTCCCAATAACGGTCAATTTCCACTCTATCATTGTCAATCCATATTCGATGGGCAGAAGGTAAACGCAATATATCCTTGTAAAACGTCGTATCTGCTGTCCGAATTGGCCCGAGTAAAAAATGCGCCATTTGTTGTTCATTTAAGCGGGTATCAACTTCCGAATTTGCAAGTACACCATTTAAACTGGATGAAAAGACAAACTGTTTAAGACTTAGTTGGTAATAGAACGGGCGTAAACCAAATGCATCACGAGCACAAAATAAAGTCTTCTGTGTTTTATCCCAAATTGCAAATGCAAAATCACCTTCAAGGTGCAGTGGACAGTCTCTACCCCATTTAAGATAAGAGTGCAAAATAAATTCACTGTCAGGAATTGAGTTTAGGGGTTGCGCGGAAAAATTCAGTTTGTTTTTTAAAATTGAACGATTGTTAAGTCGAACATCTGCAACTAACAAAAGGTCACCGTTACTGCTTTCCAACGGTTGTGTTTCGAAATGATCTTCTTCGGTAAAAAAACTGATTAGTGAACCTAAGGCAATGGAGCCATGAGAAACAGTGTTCCGAGAATCAACTCTTGCCATCACAGTAGCATTCATCATGCGCTTAAGCGTTTGAATATCTGCTGGTTTTTCATTACGATTGAAGATTCCGCTTATTGTGCTCATGCAGATTTAATACCTCAAAGTTTACTTCCATAATGTATGGTAGGTGTGATTTATAATCGTGTGCATTCAAGTGCTACGTCAATTAATGATTGTTTACTGTCGACCTCGGTTTTTTTTTGAATTATGAATACACACTAGGCTAAAAATTGAGGCCCTTAAAATATTTACCAAATTTTCTTGCCACATTTCCATCTGAATTCTCACAATAACTCTGTACCCATCAATGCTGGGTTGGGCCAAGGTACTATAAATTTGTTAGCGTTTGCTCGAATACTTTTCACCAATCAGGGAAATACATACATGCCAAGGATTATCTCCTTTTTGGTTTATTCGACAACCTGGTTTTAATCAAGAGAAGGAAAATTTTACCTTGCAATGAAGGTGTTAGATATTCATTCTGGTGATAGGCGCTCATATGATAAATCTTGAAGCCAGAAGAAACTGTTTGCCTTCTTGCCTAAATTAACCTTGAACAAATTTAAGGATGTTTAATTTTTCATATATGAAGAGTTGATTATTCCCGTCTGTTTTTAGTAACAGCTTTATGTTTATAAACCAAAGTATTCAGTATTAGAAAACTCTGCAAATTTCTGACGCTGTATCTAGAAGGTCAATTGTGAAATACGAACAAGCAACAGAACCCGGTGCAATTTTAGTTGTTGATGATACTCCGACAAATTTGGAAGTTATTCTGGATTTCTTTTCTGGCCAGGGGTTCAAAGTATTTGTGGCGGAGGATGGGGAAAGTGCAATTAAGCAAATGACTTACGTTCGGCCTGATCTTATCCTTCTTGATGTGATCATGCCTGGAATTGATGGTTTTGAAACCTGCCGGCGTTTAAAATCGATGGAAGGCACAATCGATATTCCCATCATTTTTATGACTGCATTGAATGATACGGTTAACAAAGTAAAAGGATTTTCAGCAGGAGGCGTTGATTATGTCACGAAGCCTATCCAGCGTGAAGAACTCCTGGCACGTGTGAATACCCATATTAAACTACGCCGGTTACAACAGCATTTAGAAGAAAAGGAACGTGAGGCCAATCAGTTATTGCTTAATGTATTACCTCAACCGATTGTTGATCAACTGAAACGAGATGGTACAGTGCTCGCAGAAAGCTTTTCCGATGTGTCTGTTTTGTTTGCTGATATTGTTGGGTTTACAGAGTTCTCGGCTCAACAAGACCCTAAAATGCTGATTGAGGTATTGAACAGTTTATTTTCGAGTTTTGATCGCTTTGTTGATGCATTAAAACTTGAAAAAATTAAAACAATTGGAGATTGCTACATGGTTGTCGGCGGTGCACCGATTAGTTGTTCAGATCATGTACAGAAAATAGCCGAATTGGCATTGAGTATGCGGAAGGAAATACAAAGTTTTAATCAAACGCATCAAATGAACTTTGCAGTTAGAATCGGAATCAACTCAGGCCCGGTTGTTGCCGGTGTCATCGGTACAAAGAAGTTCAGCTACGATTTATGGGGCGATACAGTCAACATGGCGAGTCGAATGGAAACGTATGGTTTATCCAATGAAATCCAAGTGACAGAAAGAATCTACCAACAATTGAGAGAAGCGTATAGCTTTGAAGGCCGTGGTGAGATTGACATTAAAGGCAAAGGAAAAGTCAGAACGTATTTATTAAAAGCGCGGAAGAACACCGATACAAGCGATTAAAAATCTCAAATTCGAATGCCCGGTTGCAAGACCTGGAAAAATGTACTGATGTCCAGTGAGAGAAGTCTAGCAGCCTCTCCCTGTCATGATTATGTCTTGGGCAGAGCAGGGGAATTCCAGGGACACAATGCTTAATTGTTCTTAACTTTTGGCCCCGGTTTGTTTAAAAAAAACAATCAAGTGCTCAGCCAGCATGATTATAAAATTAGGAAGGTGATACTTATTGTTTTCAAGTTGGCCGACCCCTTGAATTCTTGTTTTCAAGTTGGCCGACTCCTTGAATTCATTGTTTTCAAGTTGGCTGACCCTTGAATTTACTATTAAATGTACATCAGGTAAATTATGATAATTTCAACTTTTATTGTAAACATAAACACCTACAACAAAAAATGGGGCATGCTCCTTAACTCTCTCATTAGTAATTTCGCACAGTTCCTTTGCTAGTCCAAGGTTATCTAACAGACCATATGTATTCACGGTATGGATAAATTTGAGCAATTGTTTTTTTTTCGTTATCTGAATAGCCACAATTCATTAGTCCACTAATTCCTTCTCGACATAGTAAATCATAGCCAACAAAGTCAAACCGGTTATCCAGTGTTATCGAGTTATTTGCATTTGCTATTGAGTAATCAACAACTCCGTTATCCTTAAACAAGGATAAATATTCGCCAAAAGTCGTGACAACTATCAATACATTTTCGCCAATTTTAACTTTCCAATTTGGTTTTAGTGTCCGATAAAAACCACAACCACAAATATCCCCTTCCAGTATTTCCTCAATCAATCTGTCTTCATCTACACTAGGCCAAAATAGTGGATCAGCGGAAAGTGGAAAAGTGATCTCAGGATTTAAAAAAATAATTTACGTGCATTTGGATCATAGGTACTTTGCTTATTAGTTAAGCTAATTTTTAAGTCATAGCCAACTAAATATTCTAAACTTTTATCCACTTCTCCCACCTTTTCTAGAAGCCTGGGGACACAATACTTAATTGTACTAAATCTCCCCCTCGTTCCCAAGCATCGCTTGGGAATGCAGACCGAGAAGCTCCAGCTTCGAGTCTGGGCGATTGAGCAATTCTGAACTCAGAACTCAGCTATCAAAAACCTGACTGAGCTCCTAAAAAAACATGGGTTGCAGTCGTTACCGAATAACTGAACGCCAAACCCCACATTTTCTCTAAGCCACCATCAATCACTGGATTCCGGAATTTACTCATCCGGCCAACGAGAATATCCTCTACGACTCCTGGACATCTCAGCAACAGTCCGCAAGTTTTCGTCTACACGGTTATGTAATTCAGGAAAATCACATTTACTGCATCGCACAATCCGATGATTTCATCAAACCTATTCAGGGCTTTAAATCCTGGGCAGGGCGGGTCATACTGGATTATATAATTGAGCTAAACGTTGAGTTTTTGTTAAAACAATTCGAGTATGAGAAGAAGGCGAATAAAACTCAGGTAAGTTACCAGTTATGGCAAGGAATCGCATTCGCAATTGATTGTTGATGAAGCAATGCTGTGTTAGAAAGTGGATGATGTCCACCAAAATTCGGAGAGACGCGGCTATGTCGATCAGGCGGTACATGGGTGATATTCCAGTGCCCAGAATTAGGTTTGGATGGGGTGTTTGAAGTGTTCCGACGCTGTTGAAGAGACTGGAAGCTGGAGCTTCTGAGTCTGCATTCCCAAGCGATGCTTGGGAACGAGGGCGGAACGGCAACATCGATTTTCGGCTGACCGAGGGTGACCCTAAGACAGGCAAGTAAGCTAGCTTGCTCAAGTGCAGATAGGCTCGGCGGTAGTGCAGGGAGCGATTGTGGTTGCATGAGCGTGTTTGTGTTCTTGTCAGAGCTTAACGTATATCCGCTTGTGTGTTAGTCTTCGACCTCGTTCCCATATGGCTAGGCATGCATATCCAGAAGTTCCAACTTCGATCTTGTTCAGGCCAAAGTAATTTGGCATTTTCTCGTTCCCAAGCACTGCTTGGGAATGCAGACTGAGAAGCTCCAGTTTCGAGTTTGGTTCGAGATAAAGTAATAAAGAATGCTCCTGACACTGTAATATAGGTAAAAGTAATAGGAGAGTAAACCTGCTTCAATTTTACATTCGCGGGGTTTGATTTCTCGTAAAGCATTACATATCCTATTCTATATTTTTGTTTATCAAGTTAACTGATGAATCGATTGTTAATTTTTCTACTTTATATATCGTTAGGCAGTGGCTTGTGTCATGCTCAGCAGCGATTGAAATTGGCGACGACGACCAGTACTGAGAATTCTGGTTTGCTTGCGGTTCTCAATCCTCCTTTTGAGCGGCAAGCTGGAGTCCGTGTAGATGTGATTGCGGTGGGGACTGGTAAGGCACTCAGGTTGGGTGAGAATGGCGATGTTGATCTGGTGTTGGTCCATGCTCCCAAGGCTGAGCTGGCATTTGTTGAGGCTGGTTTTGGTGTACAGCGGCAAGCGGTGATGCATAATGACTTTGTGATTCTTGGACCAGCTGATGATCCGGCTCAGGTGAAAACTGCAGGTTCTGTTGCTGAAGTCTTGCAGAAAATCAATCAATCCAGGCAGCTCTTTGTGTCCAGAGGGGATGATTCCGGAACCCACAAGAAGGAGCAAAGTCTTTGGGCGATGGCAGGTCTTGAACCGCAAGGTTCCTGGTATCTGTCAATTGGACAGGGCATGGGCAAGACTTTGATGCTTGCCAATGAGAAGCAGGCGTATGTATTGACTGACCGGGGGACTTACCTGGCGTTTCAGGACAAAATTGATCTGGGAATTATGTTTGAAAATCAGCCACCTTTGCATAATTCGTATCATGTGATTGCGGTCAATCCACAACGGCACCCTGCTGTGAAATATGACCTGGCAAGGCAATATATCGCTTATCTGGTTTCAGCAGATGCGCAGGGAATGATTGCCGGATTCAAGAAAAAAAGTCAGGTGTTGTTTTATCCTGATGTGATCAAAACAAACCCTGATGTATCCGGCAGTGACTCTTCATCGTCTGCCTCAACACCCTGAGATTGAGCGGCGTAGATGTTAAGTTGTATCAAATCTAAGAACCTGTTCTAGATCTCGCTGAATGGCGTGTTACGGCGTTAAACGTGGGCTTAAAATGCTCACATACTCCAGTATGCTGTGCTTTATCACCCACGTTTGCCTTGCACTCCGTCCATTGATCAAAATCATGAACAGGTTCTAACGAGGTCACAAATCTTATTGAGCAAAGACTTTTTGCAGTAGATCTGTTGTTCTGGCAGCAGGGTTACTGCGGATTGCCTGCTCTTGCATACCGATATATTTGAACAGCCCATCCAGCGTTTTGGTCGTGACATACTGATCAATATCCAGTGCGCTACCGGTTCCCAGAACATCTCCAATCAAAGGAGTTGATGTTAAGCCTGTCAGGTTTTTATATGTGGATGTTACGCCGGTTTGAGCAGTGGCCTGACTGATGATGGGCTTGAATTTTTCGACCAGTCTGTTTTCTGAAACTGAACGGAAATAGTCTGTTGCGGCCTGATCAGAGCCATTCAGAATTTTCATGGCATCAGTCACGCTCATCTCACGAATTGAATCGGAAAGGATACTGGCTGCTTCAGGAACAGCTTGCTCAGCAGCTTGGTTCATTGTTGTCTTCAGCTCGTCGACGTAGTGACCTTGCCCTAAAGTTCGGGCTGTGGCAAGCAGTGTGTTCAGTGATTCAGGGGCTGCGATTTCCACGGCTTTGTTACCCAGAAAACCACCGGATTGCCCCAAAGTAGTAATTGCTGTTTCAACTCCGTTTGCCAATGCCTGTTTGAGTCCGTCAACGACTTCAGTATTTGTCAGCGCTGAACCGGCAAGCTCGGAACCGGTTGCAGAAGTCGCAATTTCGTTGACACCTTCAAGCAATTTTCCCCATTCTGCGTAGCTGTTTCCGGATGTGCATAAAATGAATAACATTAATACGAGTGAATTGGATTTCATCATGAATACCCTGCATTGTTTAAAAACGGATTAGATTAATGATTAACCAGCATTTAACACGGAATTTGTTTACATAGCCAGTAAACAAATGATACATACAGTTATCACGATAATACGATGAAAACAGGGGGTGGTTGCTCGACTCAGTTACCTGCTGATGGTTATGTCTTATAGCAGGTGTATAGTTTAAAAACGATGTGTGGATAATGAGGGTGTTTTTACCAGCCATTGATTGAATCGTTGTTGTAAATGATACACGCCTCCAGGATAACGGTTATCAATTAATTCCAGTGAAATGCTTCGCTGGCAACGCTTTTGGGCTTTTTCGCTGAGTAATTCACCAAGCCATTGCTGATCCTCTTCGCTGTCCATTAAAAAGTAGATCAAAGCCCAGCTCGTGGCGTAATAAGAGGCTTTTTTGGAGCTGTCCCAGTCTGAATAACTGGCAGAGAGTAACTCATTAAAGCTGACCAGTTTGTTTTTTCTGATGACGCCATTGCGGGTCCAGTTGCGATTCGGGTGAATCTGCACTGCCTGCCCGGTAACTGTCATGGTTTCGATATATTCGGCAATACCTTCGTTCATCCAGCGTGGCAGAAAACCGAAGATTCCGGCATTGATGACATGAGTTGATTCATGCAAGGCAACCAGTCCGGCCTGGCGTTCATTGCGCTTGAACACAACAGCCTGGTTGAGGCTCATCATGTAATAACCGTCGGTTGTTTTGCCCAGAAATCTGTTAAACAAACGGCTGTATTCCTGGTAGTCCTTGGCGTTGTTGAACAGTTTTAAATCGACAGTGACTTTTTGCAGGTTGTCTCTGGGAATCATGTCGCTGAGTAGTAAAAAGACTTTGTTGATTCGGGTTGATAATTGATCACTGAAACGGGTGGGTTGTTCATCCCCGGTGATTTTCAGTGAAAAATAATCCAGCTCTTTGCGGTGTTTGAGCTGAACGCTTTCAGCTTCAGCGCTGTGAAAAGCGGAGTCTCCAAAATGTACTTTTCCAGTGTTGTCTTTCCAGCGGTAGATCTTTTTGGCTTTTTTGACAGAGACTTTTTCGACAGGAGTTGTTGTACATTGAAAATCATCCTGGTCACTGGAATGTTCACCATCGATCACTGAATCTATCGGCAACGTGTTACTCAACTTGACATTGTGTTGAGTTGAATCCTTTTGATCAAGCGTATTGTCTGATTGTAGTGTTACTTGTCCGGTGACATGATTCCAGAACTTTAATAACTTATGTTGATTGAGAATCAGCAGATATGCCAATATCATGGACAGACAAAACAGGATAATGACTTTTACAATCTGATTGAACATGGATAGTGATTAGATGGTGGGAGTTACACAAATCTTAGTGAAAAAAAACGTTTTTTCAGTATCAGGTTGCAGATTTGTGAACCAGTACAGAGCCAGTTTGGTGTCAGTTCATCGGCAATGATAGAAAGCCCGGTAAAAATTGAAGGGGCAGTGTGGAGTTACAGCTTTAGTGTTATCCATGATAGACTTGGCTGTTTGTCAGTCAATGCGTGCTCAGCTTGAAATATTGACTGTTCAACTTGGTCAATATGAGTCGTTCAGCCGATGGGGTTAATCATCACAACTGTTCAGTGAATCACTTATCCATTCCCCGGTTATAGCCTTAGTCATCAGTTTGTATGCAACAAGCCCTATTAAAACTGGAACATCCATCAACACAGATATGCTGTTACAGGCTTGAAGGTGATTGGACAATTCAGTCTGATTTTCCCAAAAACAAAGTAATTGAATCGGCGCTTGAGACCGGGACACAGGCACAGACCATTTGTTTTAATGTCGATGCCTTGACCAGCTGGGATTCCCGATTACTGATTTTTTTACAGAAAATCATCGAACTGGCCCGGGACCATTCAGTTGAGCTGGATCTGGATGGTTTGCCATCCGGGGTGCTGGATTTACTGAAGATATCCCAGACTGTCGAAGAGCGTTTCGATGCCCGGCGCAACCATCAGCACGAACCGTTTTTACAACGACTTGGTGTGTGGGTGCTGGACATCATTGCCAGTTGTCGCCAGGCTATGACATTTGTCGGCGAATTTGTGATTTGCCTGATGAACTGGTTGCGTGGCAAGTCGAAATTCAAGGCCCAGGACTTTTTTACCCATCTACATGATTGTGGTCCAAAAGCGTTTGGTATTGTCGCGTTAATCAGCGTACTGGTGGGTTTGATTTTTGCATTTGTCGGCGCAGTTCAGCTGCGTATGTTCGGTGCTGAAATTTATGTCGCAAACCTGGTGGGTCTGGGTATGTTTCGGGAAATGGGTGCGATGATGACGGCTGTAATCATGTCTGGCCGCACCGGAGCCAGTTATGCCGCCCAGCTTGGTGCCATGCAGGCCAATGGCGAAATCGATGCATTGCAGACCATGGGTATTTCACCGATGGATTATCTGGTGTTGCCGCGAACCCTGGCTCTGATACTGGTTATTCCTCTACTGTGTATTTATGCGGATTTGCTCGGGATATTTGGAGGTTTTCTGGTGGGCATTTTCATGCTGGATTTAATGCCTATCGAATATATAAACCAGACCATTGGAGCATTGAGTCTGAATCATTTTTTTGTAGGTATATTTAAAGCATTTGTATTTGGTTTTTTAATTGCGTTTGCAGGGTGCTTCAGAGGCTTGCATTCAGGCACCAGTGCCTCAGCTGTTGGTTCAGCCACGACATCTGCTGTTGTGACAGCGATTATATTGGTTGTCATTGCCGATGCCATACTCACCGTGATTTACAATGCGCTTGAGATATAAATCCGGAGTAGGCTTGTCCATGTACTTTCACTATTCTGCACAATTCACTCAGTAACACGATGACTGCATACGCCATGACTGAGAAAGTCCACATCAAAGCCTGTCATCTAACCCTGGCGTATGATGATTTTATTGTCCAGCAGGATTTGAATTTTAAAATCATGCGTGGTGATATCTTTATCATTATGGGTGGCAGCGGTTGCGGGAAAAGCACCTTGCTCAGACATTTGATTGGACTCAATCATCCGGCGACAGGCCAAATCCTGTTTGATGATATTGACTTGTGTACCGCCACTCCCGAGTTACGCAACAAGATTTTATTCTCGATGGGCGTGCTGTTTCAAAGCGGCGCATTATTCAGCTCCATGACTCTGGCCGAGAATGTGTGTCTGGCATTATCTGCATCCAGCGCAGTAAAACTGACGTTGCAAGAAATGCGTGAGCTGGCGTCATTTAAACTGGCTCTGGTCGGGTTAAAAGGGTTCGAGGATTATTACCCGAATGAGATCAGTGGCGGAATGCGAAAACGCGCCGGAATTGCCAGGGCGATTGCGCTGGATCCGCAAATTCTGTTTTTTGACGAGCCTTCAGCGGGTCTTGATCCGATCAGTGCTAAATTGCTGGATGATTTAATTCTTGAGTTACGCGATAATTTAGGTACAACGATTGTGGTTGTCACCCATGAGCTGGCAAGTATATTTGCCATTGGCAATCACTCTATTTTTCTCGACGAGGAGAGTAAGACCATTATTGCCAGCGGCAATCCGACTGATTTGCGTAATCACTGTGATAACCGCAAGGTGCAGCGTTTTTTAACCCGGGATCTTGCTGATAAAAAACATCATGGTTCTGGCACCTGTTTCGATAATGATCTGAGTAACTCCTGAGTGTGCAGATAGAAATCCAACCTTCCATTACACCGCTATTTCAGCTGGCGGATCGAAGCCGAAAATTTTAACAATAAATTAACGAATGGGTTATGAAAACGTCTTGTGAACATCTGGAGCTGCACTAAGGTATGAAAAAAACCAGTGCAACGACCATTGGTGCTTTTGTTTTAGGTGCAATTGCATTGCTGGTTCTGAGCATTTTGATGTTCAGCAAGCAGCGTTTTTTTGAAAGCGCGGAACAGAAAGTGGCGTATTTTGATGCCTCGGTCAATGGTCTTGGAGTTGGCGCTCCTGTTAAACTGAAAGGAGTGACAATTGGCTCGGTGACCCGTGTCGCCCTCAATTTTAAAGTGGACGAACTGGAGTTCCACACGGCTGTTTTTTTTGAATTGCCGGCCCGGCACTTGCTGGAAATGGTGACTGACAAGTCAATCCCAAAAGATGAAGTGGATGCGATTATCGAGCAATTGATTCATGAGAAAGGTCTGCGTGCGCAGTTAATGCCGCAAAGTCTGGTCACCGGTCAATTGTATCTGGGCCTGGACTTTTTTCCCGAGACGACGGCCAGATTTTATGGTGGATTCAAGAATATCCCTGAAATCCCCGGTGTTCCTTCCAGCACTGACCAGATAGTGGAAAGCATTACAGATGGAATTTCCAATATCAACGAATTGCCTTTGAAAGAGATCGCAAGCCAGGCCTTATCAACATTGCAAACTCTTGAGCAGGCAATTAATCCAAAAGAGTTGTCTGCGACTTTAAAAGCATTGCAAACAACGCTTATCGATATCGATCATACTGTGCAAACTGTTGACCAGCGGCTCGGTCCAATGACGGACAGTGTTGAAAAAACGCTGAACGAAACCCGTTCTCTGGTCGGGCATCTGGACAAGCGTGTAGATGATGTCGGCCTGCATGCCGATCAAAGCCTGATTGAATTACAACAAACCCTGAAACTGGCGCAATCCAGTTTGAGGCAGTTCAAAGAAGGATCTGCGGTGAGTGTGCAATTATCCGAGACGCTGGTTGAGTTATCGTCGGCTGCCAGATCGGTGCGTTTTCTCGCCGATGAATTGCGTCAGCAACCGCAAGCACTGTTGTTTGGCAAGGAATCCGGGACGTCAGAATAATGATTGTATCAATACGTTGTTTAGTGGTTGTTTGGTGGTTGTTGTGCGTGTTTGTGTCAAGCGGATGCACAGGATCTCAATCCTCTCACTTTCATATTCTGACTTCCCCGGCCTTGACGGTAGACAGTCAGTTGAACCGTGTTAAGAATACACTGAAACGAGTCGGAATCAGGCGCATTCAATTACCGGGATATCTGAATCGACCACAGATTGTGACCCGCTCCTTTGACAATGAGTTGACGATTTCATCGAGTCATCAATGGGCAGAGCCGTTATCTGAATCAATCTTAAGAGTGATCACCGATCAACTGTCTCGCAGATTGCCGACGATTCATGTTTCATCGTTTCCCTGGTCAGGAAGTCAAACCCAGGATGTTGAGATTGCAGTGCAGTTTTTACAGTTCGAAATTGTCGATCAAACAACCTGTGTTATGGACGTGAAATGGACGCTGTTCACCGTAGATGACAGCAATGGAATCAGCTACCAGGAAACACTGTTATTACCGGTTGATCAAAACGGATATCAACAATATGTTGCTGTTCAAAGTGAAGTGCTGGCCAGGTTAAGTGCAAAGATTGCCAATAGTCTGGCAGACTTGTAATCACTGATGAATTGTTGTTTTCAAGCATGAACAGGCTAAGTGTTTTGGTATTGCTATTGTCGATGGTAGCAATGAATCGTCTTGGCGCTGATGGTCTGGATTTGATTGATATCTTCCAGATGGCGCAGGACAGCGATCCACAATATCATCAGGAACAAGCACGACGTCAGTCAAGCGGGGAACTCAAATCACAAGCCATTGCGGTTCTGTTGCCGACGATTACAGCGACCGGCCGCAGCAGCTGGAATTACCTGCGTAATAAAAAATTCAGCTTTCAAGGGCAGGGAATACAGCGTTACTGGAACCATACAGGACAGGTCGATGTGAGTCAGCCGATCTTTAATCTGGATGGCTGGATACTGATGAATCAGTCAGAATATCAGATCGCCAGATCAGAAGCGCTGCTGGCCAAAAGTTTTCAGGATCTGATGATTCGCACAGTCAATGCGTATTTCGATGTGTTGCTGGCGCAGGAGAACCTGCAGTTTACTCAGTCCGAGCTGAAAGCGAGAAACAAGGTTCTGGAACAGGCCAAAGTCCGTTTTGAGGTTGGCATGGCACCGATTACCCAGGTGCTGGAAGCCGAGGCCAGGCTGGCTTCAAGCACTGCCGCTCTGGCGGCATCCGAAGCCGAGTTGATCGATAAAAAACTGGCTTTGCAGGAAATTATCGGATCACCACTCAAGCAATCACTGGCGCCACTGGTGAGCCGTTTGGAGCTGGATTATCCACAACCGGCAGATGTTGAACAGTGGAAACTGTATGCCATGAACCGTAACCGGGAGCTGATGGCAGCAATGAGCGATGTCAAAGTTGCCGAAAAGCAAATTGAGCATGAGCGGGCCGGGCATTACCCGACAATTAACGGTGTGGCTACGTACTCATTTAATGATAATAATAGCACTTTCGGTTTGCGCGGCGAGACCGGTGCAATTGGCGTTGAAGTCAATGTACCGATATTTGCGGGAGGCGGAGTCAGCTCACGGGTGAGGCAAGCCCAGCATGACTACCATGTCAGCCAGCAGTCCTATGAACAAACCCGGCGTTCCATTGAGCGATCAGTTGCCAAAGCATTTTTTGATGTAACCTCGCAGATTAACCAGGTCAAGGCCATGCGTAAATCAGTTGCGAGTTTTGACAAAACGCTGGAAACCATTGAAACCGGAATGGAAGTGGGTTCCAATACACTGGTTGATGTGTTTGATGCGCAAACTGATTTATTTGCGGCCAAACGTGATTTGTCACAGCAAACCTATGCCTATTTGATGAGCTGGCTGACACTTCGGCAGGCTGCCGGTTTGCTTGTGCAGGACGATATCGTACAGATGAACAGCTATCTGCAAGGTGTTGGTGAACCTGAGCCATCACCGGATAACCCAATGACTGATGGAGAATAGACTGACCCATGATGATTGATTCACATTGTCACCTGGACCGATTGGATCTGGCCCCTTATCAGAACGATCTTGGCCGGTTTATGGAACAGGTTGAAGCCAGCAACATTTCGCATTTGCTCAGCGTATCTATCGATCTCGATGCGTTACCGCCAATGTGGGATTTGGTTAAGCCGTTCAAAAATATCAATATTTCAGTTGGTGTCCATCCCAACGTTGAATTGACGTCTGAGCAGGAACCGAGTGTTGACGATTTGATTGCCATGACAGCTGGCAAGCGAGTCGTTGCCATTGGTGAAACCGGACTCGATTACTTTCGCAGCGAAGGTGATTTAAGCTGGCAGCAACAGCGTTTCAGAACCCATATTCAAACAGCGAAGACATTGCAATTGCCGCTGATTATTCATACCCGCGAAGCTAAACACGACACCTTGAAGATCCTCAGGGAAGAGGGTGCAGATCAGGTCGGTGGCGTGATTCACTGTTTCACTGAAGACTGGGCCATGGCCTGCGAAGCAATGGAACTGGGGTTTTATATCTCGTTCTCGGGGATTGTCACGTTTAAAAATGCGGCAGCGATACAGGATGTGGCTTGCAGAATTGCCGATAATCGTTTTTTAATCGAAACCGATTCTCCTTATCTTGCTCCTGTTCCCCACAGAGGCAAGCCCAATTATCCATTGTATGTCAAACATGTAGCCGATAAAATCGCCGAACTGAGGAATACATCGGTTGAGCATGTGTGTGAAGTCAGCAGTCAGAATTATCACAACTTGTTTTCTCGAGTTCTGAATCAGGTGGCTTGATTCAGCGATAATCTGCTGTCAATCTGTTGCGTTTGAAACAACGAGTTCAGTGGGTCTATGCATGCGAGCTGTGCCATGCCCTCCACAATTCAGGTCGCGCTTCAAAGCAAGGGTAATAACTGCTGTTACTGACTTATTATTTATCTGGAGTTAGTGAGTCAACCATTTTTGGCAACTTCAGTGAGCTTATTTTGAACAGATTGCCTATTCATTGGTCATCATCGTTAACCAGTTTAAAAACCCTGCATTGTTGTAAATCTTGTTGGCAAGTTAATAACAGCAACTCCTTGAACAATCGTTGAATTTCCTTTTTGTCACTGTTTGACTCAGCTTGATAAGTCCAGTTGATGCACTCTGTATTTGATAGTGCATTGACAACCTTGAGTCGTGGACTGCCATTATCAAGCCAGGCATAAATATAATATCCCATCTTGTGTTCTCCTGATTGTTGGAATTAAGAAGCTGTCTGGTTAAAAAGATATCCTCTGCAAAGCCCTTGAAATCGGTGTATGGTTGCGCTGCTTCTCGTTAAACAGCACAACTATTTGCCTAGAATCATCAAAAAAAAACCCTTGATTCAAGAACTTTTCGCTTGGATATTTTTTTACCAGACAGCTACTAAATGAATCGCCTTTAATGCAAATGATAATCATTATCAATTAAGAAGGCAAGTGAATATTGCCTGTAAATCTTTTTTAACCATTCATCTTTCAATCAAGACTTTGTGAAATGCGGTTTACCAGCGTCAACCCTGCATCGCTTTAGATTCAGTTAATGTTAGATTGATTATTTATTTTAAAATCAATGCATTAAGTTGTTATTCATTTTCATTCATAAAGCGTCATCTGGATTTCATCCTTCTCCCAAGTAGCTTCACTCGCTCGCAGGTACAGTATTACCCGAGTTACACGATTGGCGATGTAAATCGTCAAAACCTTTAATCCAATTTTTTTAATCAGGAGATAGTGTTATGAAATTTAGACAATTTAATCGTTCCAACAAGCAAAATCCGGTTATCAGTGTATTGATGTCGTTATCTATGTTGTTTGCAGCGTTTTCAGCCAGTGCAGATCAATTATGGAGTAATGGTGATACACAAGGTGTTACATTGGGTTGGGGCCAGTATTCATCTACTATGGATGATTTTTATGTGCCTGGCGGCGGTTGGTATATCAACCATGCTGAAACAATTGGTATTTATGTCGATCCGGCTACAGTATCTGATGTTGAAGTTGCGATCTGGGAGCATGATAATTCGCAAAATGAACCGAATGACAGTAAAGTTCAGGTGCTGAATGTGACCAGTTTTCAGGCAGTTCAAACAGGCCGTGTTTTTCTGGATCGGGAAGAAATCAAGATTTCGGTTGATTTTGATAATACCTACCTGAAAGGCCAACGATTTTACTGGATCGAGTTTACTGTACGTGATCAGAATGGTATCGAGGATTTCAGATTTCTGGCCCGTAACAGTATTTCGCATGAACCAGCCTGGACACATTTTGGCGCTGGATCGATTTCACCCAGCACAGAAGTTTTTGGCAGCGACCGCGATCTGTCTTTTAGCCTGCATGGTTATCCTGTGACAGTTGCAATACCGACAGCTACAGACAAGATTACAACTGAAGCGGGAAGTCATGACAGAGGTGTTTTTACGGGAATCAAGCGACTGAAAACGCGCACGACTAAAACAGCTCAAATTAAACTCGGCGATTCACGAGATCAGCGCACCATAAACGAGTATGTGTTTAATCCATGCCCGGCTGGTTCAGTACTGACACCATTTGAAATGCCAGTCTATGATGGTAACGGGTTATTTGTTGTGGACTACGAAACTGTCTGGTTTTGTATCCCCGAAGATCTGGAGCCAGCTGGTTAATCAGACACGTTAATCAATCGGGATTAGACTAAACCCGTGACCCGCAACAATCCATTGTTGCGGGTCACGGGTTTTTTCTTGTGGGGTGACATGTTACAAGTGGCAAACGATAGTTGGCATGACTTACTTCTTGCCTTTTTTACCACCACTGTTTTTAAAATAGTCTGAAATTGCTCCGGAGATGTATTGACTCATGGAAGTTCGATAATTGGAACGAACCCGATAGCTCTGTTCAATATGAATGAATCGTTGGGATGATGATGTTGCATTGCTGAAACAGGAATCAACAGAATGATTGGTATAACGCCCTGTAGTTGTCCAGGTTGCACCAAGTGAAGACGTTTCGTTGCCATAGACACAAGATGTGATCGTGCCGCCATCATTGATTCTTCTGTTAAGGATATGCATAAAACTATCAGAAGACGGGTCAGAAGTGTAGTTAACACCTTCACTCAAGTTGATCAGTTTATCGTTAGTTGTTCCACATTGCTCTTGCAGCTTGTACAGGCTGGATGTTCCGAATCCATGCAATTGCAGAAACACCATGTCTGCATGGTAATCACTGGCTTTGGTGTGCGCAATGTAAAACAATTGCCTGGTATAGTGCGATGCATCACTTTTGCGATAACTTCCATTAGTACAAGCACTGATCAAGGTGCTGTTATCTCTGCGAGCTCCAGCCAGAAACAGCAGCCGGGAACGACTGTCAAGATAGGTTTCGATGGCTTGAGTGGATGTGAACAAATCACTAATGGGATGCGGCGCCTGTATCGCAACCTCACTACCTCTTGGATTGAGAACGTAAGTGCCTCCACCGATAAATGATTGCGAAGGTAGCGGATTTTTCTCACGCAAAATATAGTATTCACGTACCGGCTTACGGCCAGTATCGTTATACTCAACCACTTCATAGCCAATAGTTGCTGCCAATGCGTCAGCTGAGTTGAAATCCTCGGCCAAAAAAGCATCCATAACACTGTCAAAAGTTGCCAGTGTTGTTGCATCCGGTTCCTGCCAGGTGTTTTCATCTTTATCGCCATAATCGATTTGTTTGAGTTCGGTTAGCAAATCTCCTGATTGGATCTCTAACCCAAATACTGATTGTGATATCAGTAATAACGTTAAACCAATGGATTTGGCTGATAAGTATCTGAAAGTCATTACATTGCACCTTGAAAGTTAATAAATGATTCTATTGAATTGTATCAATTAATCAAAATAATAACTGTTTTAGTCATCACAGTTTGATGACTAAACCAGGTGTAATATAAAAAATATTTAAAATGTTGTGTTGATTTCTAGAAAATAACATTATGATTTTCATAATGAAATGTGAAAATCATGCAGAAGGATAGCTGAGAATACTATAGGTGATGAGTTGATCAATGTAAATGAATTGGAATTCGTCATTATGGTGGTAATTAATAATTAACCAAGCGTAATTTTAACGATAATCTATAAAGCTGATTTAAAGAAAACTGTTTCGAATTTTACCACCTCAATACCTTTGCAAGTAAACTCTCCATTGATGCCATAACATCCAATTATTTCAATGTTATACCTGGGAGGATTTGTTTTGTCTTTTATAATGATCAATTCATCCAATACATTTTCATTAAAAATATTGTTAATATTTAGCTCTGTAACATCATCGAATCGAATTCCAATGAATGCTTTTTTATTTTGATCAGAATCTATGTAGCATATATGTAAAAAAAGAGAGCAGATATCTTTGCTTGTTTTGCTGAACTTGAATTTAGTAATTTTAGCATCACAAAATTCAGGCCAATAACCAAAATAATTGATTACTCTTTGGCTGTTTTTAAAAGAGTAATCAATATTACTCATGATGTTGAATGGTATATGACTTGGTTTTGGTGTATTTGAATTAAGTTTTATTCAATCAAGTGAATGTTTTCTTGATCAAAAAAAGAAGAAACTATCATTCATTTTGGAAGTTTTTATGAAAATGTTTTGATATCAATTTAATCTATAACTTCAACGCCTTTCCAGAATGCAACATGGTTTTTTATGTTTTCAGCAGCTTGATAAGGCTCTGGATAATACCAGGCGGCGTTGTGGTTCTCTTTGCCTTCAACTTCAATGGTGTAATAGTGCGCAGTTCCTTTCCAGAAACATTTTGAAGTATGTTCGCTGGGTTTAAAGAATTGAGTATGCAACGCAGAATTCGGGAAATAATGATTGCCTTCGATGATGATTGTTTTGTCGCTTTCAGCAATGATTTGGCCGTTCCAGATCGCTTTCATTGCTGGTTGCCAGGCTGCCATAGTGAATTAGTAAACAAATGCTTTGAGTCATACCATTGCTTGATGATTGCAAAACCAGACTGTTGAGCAATTAGATTGATTTTTTCCTGGTCGTATTTCATGCTCACCTCAGTGTGGATTGTTTCACCTGATGCAAATTCAAATGTCTGATCCAGTGCTTGAATGGACACTATTTGGGATTGGTTGCTGACTAGATAACTTTCTGCAAGGCCAGTTTTGGGGTTATAGGAGGGTTGATGATCAAAATTTTGCAGGTCAAAATCTGCGTTTAATTCTCTGTTAATGCGTTTTAACAGGTTGAAATTAAAGTCTGCTGTGATTCCCTGAGCATCATCATATGCACGCTTAATTAAATCCGGGTCTTTTTTTAGATCAAAGCCGATAAACAACCGGTCCTGAGTTGTTAAGTGCTGACGAATTTCCTGACAGAATTCAATAGCGTCATGGTCAGTGAAATTACCAATTGTTGAACCCAGAAACAGAACGATCCGGGGAAATTTGTCCCATTGAGCGAGTTGATCCAGAGAATCCATGTAATCGCCGACAATCGGATGCACAACCAGCGATTTGAAAGTCGTTTGCATATCTGCTGCCAGCTCATCGACTGCTGATTGTGAAATGTCGACCGGATTGTAATCGAATGGCGTGTGTCGTTCGAGAAAATGCCGTATGAGTATGCTGGTTTTACTGGCATCACCTGCTCCAAATTCAATCAGATGAAATGGCGTGCCGCTGGCTGAAAATTGGTCGAGTATGGAGTCGGCTTGACGCTCAAATATATCTGTTTCGGCATTGGTCAGATAATATTCCGGCAACTCCATAATTTTTTGAAACAGCCGAGACCCTTCAGCATCGTAAAAATATTTCGATGGCAGATATTTCTGACTCGCGGACAATCCTTCCAGGACATCCTGAGCGAAGTTGTTTTCGGATTCGGTTTGTGCATTCTCGATTTGTGCATTCATTGCTCTGAACTCGCCAGTCTGATGCCGGTAAACTGCCATTGTTTGTCCGGTTGAAAAAAATTGCGATACGTGGGCCTGAAATGTGATGCCGGAGTCGCACAAGACCCACCGCGCAAGACCATCTGGTTGATCATGAATTTGCCATTGTATTCTCCCAGAGCACCTTTGCTCTGTTGATAACCGGGGTAGGGCAAATAAGCTGAATTCGTCCATTCCCAGGCTGATCCACATAAGCCATTGGCATCTGGAGAATATACAGGATGCAATATTTCGTCTTCAAGGAATTGGGCGGTGTTTTGCTCTTCAGTTCCGATGGTCTGGCACGCCGCCTCCCATTCAAACTCGGTTGCCAGACGCTTTCCAGCCCATCGGGCGTAAGCATCCGCTTCAAAAAAACTGACATGGGTCACTGGCTCGTTCATGTTGATCTTGTTAAAACCGTTGAGTGTGTAACAATACCAGTTCTGACCAAGGTTTTCCCAGTATAACGGGGCTTTAATTGCTTTATTCTGCACCCAGTCCCAGCCATCGGACAACCATAACTCAGGTCTCCGATAACCATCCTCATGAATAAACGCCAGATAGTCCTGTACTGATACCAGTTTGTCTGCGATGCTGAATTCATCCAGATAGACCCTGTGCTGTGCAGTTTCATTATCAAAGCAAAATCCATCGCCTGTATAGCCAATGAAATAGTGTCCACTGGGAATAAAAATCCATTGTGCGGGTTTGATTTGATCGAATCGTATGGTGTGATCGGAATAAGCAGGTTTAAGCGGTTGTGTGCCAAGAATGTATTTGATGTCGGTGAGCAGCAATTCCTGATGTTGCTGTTCATGTTGCAAACCCAGGTCGATCCAGACGTGTAATGCATCACCTTGTTGCTCGATTAAATCCAGCATTTGTTCATCAACAAATTGTCGGTAGGCCAACACTTCGTCAGTTGTTGGTCGGGTTAGAAAACCGCGCTGATGTCTCAACACTCTTGGACCGACGCTTTCATAATAGCTGTTAAACAAATACTCAAATTTTGAATGGAATTCTCGATACCCGGATTGATGTGGTTTTAACAGAAACGTTTCAAAAAACCATGTGGTATGGGCGAGATGCCATTTTGGCGGGCTGACATCGACAATTGGTTGTACCACCATGTCTTCGGCAGTTAATGATTGTGTTAACTGGAGTGTTTGAGCGCGAACCGAGAGGTAACGTTCGGACAGTGAATGATCAGTCCGATTTTGTGGATTCAACATGAAAAGCAGTGTGTTTTGTCTTGATGTTGTTATTGTTTATACCACATTGATATGAATTCAATGTGTAAGAAGCTGTCTGGTTAAAAAGATATCTGCTGCAAAGCCCTTGAATTCGGTGTATTGATTCGCTGCTTCTCGTTAAACAGCACAACGATTCATCTCGAAGCATTAAAAACATTCTCTCGATTCAAAAACTTTTCGATTGGACATTTTTTTCCAGACAGCTTCTAAGCTGTTAGTCATTCTCATTTTGAGAATGGTTCAAAATCAGTTTATTTATATATAGCAGCTGGGGTTGGCTAAAAAGCAAAATATGGATTCAACCGTGATAACGCAGCACAAACCGTTTCAAAATTGTTTTCGGAATCGGTGTGTCTTCATTTTGAATGGACTGGATCAGGGACTGCGCTTCCTCAGCCGGAAAATAACCGTGATTTTTATAGACGTTAATACGAACAGTAAAACCTTCAATATCGCCTTCCGGGTGAAATTGCGTTGCATAGATATTGTTTTTAACCCGGAACATTTGCACCGGGCAGGTTGTAGACGTACCCAAAAGAACAGCAGAAGGCGGTGTCGTGTCACATGCCTCCTTATGACCGACCAGGGCACGAAATGTTGTCGGTAAATTAATCAGTAGAGGGTCACGTTGTCCTTCTTCTGTCAGGGTCACATCAACACCCCCGACAGGCTCGGCATATTGTTTTGAAATCGTTGCGCCGCAATAGTCTCCCAGTAACCCATTTCCTGAACAGGCACCAAGAAACGGGAAATCCTGTGCGACAATACTATCGAACAAGCGTTTAAAGTCACTCTCGATTGTTTTTTGAATGGGGCTTTTATCTGCTTCAGGCGTACTGACATCAAATGGACTGCCACCAACCAGAATTGCTGAATATTGATCCAGGTCGAGTTGTGGTATACCAGTGGTCTCAATACGTTCCCTGCGCACATGTCGAGGATCGATGTCACCATATCGAAGTAGAGCTTCAAATTCATTATCGGCGGTTTCATCTTCAGGGCGCAGTTGCAGAATCAGTAATTTTTTCATTGTCGATCATGCTAAAACCTGTAAACAGCCGATTATCATAACCGAAAATCATGTGCTTTGAGCCGGTTATGATCATGGTGAACCGGGTTGTTGCATGCCATGGTATCGTTATGAAGTTAATTGTCGATCAACAGGTTTGATGGTTCACTGATTGTCAACAGACTATAATTGAGACAAATTGCATAGAACAGATCAATGGATACAACATGTTTTTGAAACGATACACACTGTTTTTGATTGTACTGGGTTTTTTCTGTTATCAAGTGAATGCTTTTGGTGTTGAAAAGCGTTTGGCTCTGGTAATTGGAAACAGCCAGTATAACGGGAACCCATTGAGTAATCCTGTGAATGATGCCAATGATATGGCAGCACAATTAAACGTGTTGGGTTTTGATGTCATGTTACACACTGATCTGGATCGCAAACAGATGCGACATGCAATCCGGGAATTTGGTGAGCGCTTGAAGAACGTTGATGTTGGCTTGTTTTACTATGCCGGTCATGGCGTCCAATTGCATGGTCGAAATTATCTGATCCCTGTTCAGGTTGATTTGACAGCGCCTGATGAAATCGAAGATGAAAGTATCGATGCCAGTGCTGTCTTGAGAAAAATGGAAACTGCAGGCAACGATGTCAATATCGTAATCCTTGATGCCTGCAGAAACAATCCGTTTGCCAGTCGTTTTCGATCAATCCAGCAAGGTCTGGCCAGAATGGAAGGTCCGGTTGGTTCTCTTATCGCCTATGCTACGGCTCCTGGTCAGGTGGCATCCGATGGGTCAGGGCGTAACGGTTTATACACGGGTTATTTGCTTGAAGCGTTGCGAGAACATAATCTGACTATAGAGCAGACCTTCAAGCGGGTTCGTAACCAGATTCGCCAGGCATCGAAGGGAGCCCAGATTCCCTGGGAATCTTCATCTTTGACCGGCGAGTTTATATTCAATTCAACGTCTTTAACTAAGCTGAATGCTTCAAATCAGAATTTAGAACAGGTTACGCCTCCTGCACCCAAAGGCTATTTGCAAGTGATTACAAATGTTGAAAATGCGCGTGTCAAAATCAATGATGAATTTAGAGGTGTGACAGACAAACAGCGAATTTTGAATATCCCTGATCTTGAAGCCAGAAAAGTTCAGGTGACGGTTGAGATGGACGGTTTCGAGCCAATACAAGCAACTGTGCAGTTGACCGAAAACCAGTGGAAACAGCTGAATCTTGATCTGAAACCAATGTCAGCTCAGGCATGTGAAGATGAGAAAACAGCATTTCTGGTGATTCAAAGTGAATTTGAAGCTATCGATGGTCAACAAGTGACTCGGGTCAATCCGCCTCCTGCATATTCAATTTTGAATCAGGTGTTAAACCAGGAAGGGTTAACCATTTTGAATGCTAGCGCTGTTCGCCAAAAGAAAATCAAACGGCTGCTGACCAATCTGAAACCTGCAGATTATGCAAGAATTGGTCGTTTGGTTAAAACAGATCTGCTGATCAGAGGATTTTTATCGGCCAGGGAAACGCCGATCAAGACGGTATCGACCAATATGAAAACGTTGAGTGGAAATATTACCCTGGAAGCAATCGATTTAAAAACCGGCAGAATTTTATCGAGCCTGACTAAAAACCTGAAAACAGTTGCTTTGGAAAACTCGCATTTTTTCGAAACCAAAGGCAAGACAGTTCTTGTAAAACTTGGTCAGAAATTAGTCCGACAGGCATGTTCTAAACGTGCAATACACTGAATATCGAAACCTTAATTACATCAGTCAAGCATTCACGATTCACAATCAGCGCAAGCTGAGTGAGAATTTTCTGACCATGTTTTCGACGATTCGACTCATGTTTCTCAACGTATAATTATTGGATTGAGTATCCGCATCGAGTACAAAAGCGCTCTCAATCTCAATGATTCGCGCATTGATCTGTATTTGATTCCCCAACAGCGCCACGCTGCCGGTAATAATAGCGTCCGCGTGAAGCATTTTGCCGACTTCAACCGCATCGGATGCATCGATAAAGCCGGTCTGATTCATTTCCATTTCTTTGACCACCTTGGCAAGCTGTTCGCGTTCAATGATTTTGAAAGACCTTGAATTAACCAGTTTTGTGGTAAACATTTCTGACACCAGGTTGCCGAGTTCAATTTCCTGGGCCTTTTTGTTCAAGGTTTTAAAATGAATCACAGCAATTGATATTTTCTTGCCTGGTGGCGGCGGTGGAGGGGCCGGTTTACTCGCAGATTGTTTGGTTTGCTTGCTGGCAGCGAGTGATTCGCTGGGATTGAGCCGTTTAGTCAATGAAGAATAGATCCATGCAGTTTGACCACCATCCAGTTCTATCTGAGTCCATTTGCCTTTTGTGCCGAGAACAGGAAAGATATCTCCATATGTTGCTGTTTGAAGGATGGAGCAACGCTTACCGATACCGGTTCTTATGTTGACTCGTGAACCATTCACGCGAATATGACCGACCTGCTTGTTATTCGGAACATGGTTGCAGTCCCGTGTGGATGATGCTGTAGACGTTTGAGTCGAGGTAGCAGGCAGGCTGCTTTTGGCTTTACCGGGTAACTGAAAAGCCAGGTCAATCTCACTCTGTAGCGTTTGAACCCATTGGTTGTAGACTTTATGAATAACCTGTCTGGGTTTGTTTGGATCCTGTGCAGACGTATCGGCAGCAGGATCAAACGGGTTGATATCGGAAATAACTTGAGAGGGGTCGCTGGAATCGTTTTTGACTGTGGTGTAATTCAGGTTTTTGCTGCTTAGGTAATTGATTGAATAGGTATTGTTATTGTAAGTGATTTTACTTGTTGCGCTGTGTCTGCCTTTCTTTGATGAATGTTCAGCAATAATTTTACCTGGCTTCACAGACAGTAATTTCCAGCCTGCTCGTTGACATCCAAGCATGATGGCACGTTTAACCTGGAATTGTGACAAACCTGTTACCGGAATCGGATGGCTGTTAACATCCTGGATGGGTGCTGAACGACAACTGTACAGTCCCAGTAACATTATCAGAAGTACAAATTGAACAAAACTGCGGATCTTCATCTTATTTTTTCGGTCAGTTGAGAATACGATAGTGAGTCGTATCACTGTGTTGTGCTTATCATGGAATTATAGTAATCAGTATCAGTGCTGTATTGCGATAGCTTTAAAGATAGGTGCGCCCATGATTAAAGTCAATGGGTTTTTAGAGTTGTATTGACTATATCAATGCAATACCTGGTTCAGAGCCTGTTCTCAGATTAATGTTATCAGGATGGACTCAAAGCAGCGTTTAAACACCTGATATAACGATCAGCTAAGACCGGATTAATGCCTCAAGCCCAGAAATTTAAGGCTTATGGCCAGCATTAATATCGAAACCGGCAGAGTTAGAATTTCCCAGGATAGATGTTCCAGGCTGACAATGGCGACTTCAAGAAATTTGACAAACAGAATAATGATAATGACTTCAGCAAGAATATTCTTTAAGTAGCTGATATTCGGTATTTTAATCCAGCCTAAAATGGTATGTTCTGTTTCAGGTAAGCGTTCCGAGATGAATAGCCTGAAAATTCCGAATGCGAAAATGAACAAGACTAAAGCGATTAAAAAAGTATCCAGCGATTTAATCAAATAAGTGGAAGCAGTATCAGTCTCATTCAGATGCGAGAGCCGGTTACCGGTCTTTTCAAGAAACACAGTATAAAACGCGTAATAGGTTTTAATCGCGCCAATGATGAACATCAACAGTGATCCCAGTAACGAACAGATAATGGCGATCCAGCTCAGATAACGAAACGATGTAATTATTTTTTGCATAGTATGAATAGGTCAGTGTTATGAAATTATCTGGTCTAGCTCAATTCCTGATAACGTTGTACCACGAGGCATAACTAATAATCATATTTTCGGCCTTTATGTGGAAATAAATTGTATCAATAGGAATGATGCAATGCCCAGTACTCTAAGTAACATCATATATTTTTATTTGCAGATCAATGTTGCGGATATATAATCCGGCCTGAATTCTTTACTTTTCCTGGCTCTGTCTGACCTTTCAATCAGCTTTTTGGCTCATTTTCCACGTGACTTCAATTTTAATTTCCGTTGGTTCAATATTACCTTTAGTCAACATATTGTTGTGTTTTAAACCATGAGTTGGGATGTTGAGCATTCCCGCAAACTGTATGCGATTGAAGGTTGGGGCTCCGGTTATTTCGATATTGACGCGTCTGGTCAGGTTGTGGTTTATCCACATGCCAATCTTGAATTTCCAGGTCTGAGTCTGCAAAAAATCGCCAGCACCATCAGCGAGTATGGTCTGGATGTGCCGGTTCTGGTCAGGTTTACTGACATTCTGGAACACCGGGTCAGCGAGTTGATCGAAGCGTTTGCGAACGCTCGCCAACATCATCAATACCAGGGTGAGTTTCATCCGATTTATCCAATCAAGGTCAATCAGCAAAAAACCGTTGTTGATGCAATTTTGAAATCGCACCCATCTGTGGTTGGATTGGAAGCGGGCAGCCGGGCTGAGTTGTTATCGATTATTGCCTTGTCGCAAAGCGGCTTGATCGTTTGTAACGGTTACAAGGACAGGGTGTATATCCGTCTGGCGTTATCAGCGATGCAACTGGGCATGACGGTGTTTCTGGTAATCGAGAAGCTATCGGAACTGCGCCTGGTGCTGGAAGAAGCTCATCGGCTCAATGTCGAGCCACAGCTTGGGGTACGGATACGGTTGTCAAATATTGGTGATAACCGCTGGCAAAACAGTGGTGGAGAGAAATCCAAATTCGGGTTGAGCGTGGTGGATTTGCTGTCACTGGTGGATCTGCTTAAACAAGCTGATTGTCTGCATTGGTTGTCAATGATGCATTTTCATATTGGTTCACAAGTCACGAGTTTGAGCAGTTTTAGCAAAGCTTTGGAAGAAGCTGGCCGATTTTATGCTGATTTGCATCAATTGGGTGTTCGAATATCAACGTTGGATGTTGGCGGCGGTCTGGCAGTGGATTATGAAGGCAATGGCTCGGACAATTTTTGCTCGATGAGTTATTCGATTGAGAGTTATGCACAAAGCATCATCGCTTCGGTCAAACGCATTTGTCAGCAACACCGGTTGCCTGAACCGGATATTATGACCGAATCCGGTCGCTTTATGACTGCGCATCATTCAGTGTTGATGACTAATGTGGTCGATATCGAGACCATTGCTGACCGCAATGTGGATCATCTTCCGGATCATTCTGATTGTTCCGG
>JAHZJL010000176.1 GCA_022600935.1 Gammaproteobacteria bacterium | reverse complement strand
TTGTACTTGAGGCGTCTGAACTTGCTCCATTGGTTTGGACTGTTGGTTTTCGTATTCCAGTAAGGCATCGTGCAATTGGTCCATTGACACTGGTCTTTCCGTGACTTCAGGTCCAGGTTCGTCGATATCTGCATTGACTATTTGCTCTTTGGATTGTTGTTGGCCGGACTTGGATGCCTGACAATATGAACGGGTTTGTTGATTACCCCTGGGGTCGTCGGAGTATCCGTTTAATACACAAAGCTCTCCTGTGCCGCAATCGCTGGCTGCTCTGCATGCTGTTTTTTCTGCTACCAGACAATGATCCAGTACACAGATTTCGCCAGTTCCACATTGGGAATCATTCGAGCAGGGGCCACAGTGGTTGTCGATACATGCCATGGCCAGACCGCAGGAATTTTCTCCCTCACAAATTGCCTGTAGTGAAGTATCTACCAGCATTCCCTGCCATTCGGATTCTGCTCTCGGGTGCAGTTTTGGTTCCGGGAGTACATTGAGTTGTTCCCGTTTTCCGTACACACGTTTTACGGTTTCTTTGGGATTATCTTCAGTCGCTATTGATACACTTTTAGCGCTGTGAGCTGACAGTTTTGACTGTTTTAATGGTCCGTCTGTTTCGTGTGAATCCTGTTTATCAGGTGCTTGTTCAGCACTATGTGCTGGTGCTTTGTTAACAGACCCGGTCTCATGGGAGGCGAAATAGAATGCCAGTAATATCCCGATCACCAACCCACATGCTGCCAGAAACAGCATAGAATTTTTGCTATTTACCTGTACTGGCTGCTCGTTTTGATTGTTATCAGGATCGTTGTTGTTTTGCATTGTTTTCGACTCCCACAAGATTTAGGATCTCAGTTTACCGCGTGTTACTCAATCAGACAATTAATCGCCTGCCGGGTAACAGTTACGGGCGTAGTTGTTGTAGTTACTATCGCCTGTATGGGCTTCCATATGAGCTCTGAAATCTCTTGCAGAGCGACCATCCTTGTCGTCAACCCAGGTGACGCCGAGGAAACTGTCATACGGTTCGTTTTTGGCGCGGTTTCCATAACCATTGCCGAAACGATTGACGACATCAATAAAGTTATAGAAAGGCTCTCTGTTGGTATCGAACCATTCATTGGTGCTGTCATACACATCACGTAAATAACGATCTGTTGTCAACGCCCAGCGTTCTTCGCCACCAGAACATGATGCACGTAAACCAGTGCTGCTTTCGACATTGTTGTTTGTGCTACGTGAACACGCTCCTGAAGACAAACAGGTCAATGGTTCGGAGTTCCAATACCAGTACAAAGCGGTATCCCCATAGAATGTCGCAAGTCCTTCTTCAAATGATGCACTGGCATATTCAGCAGAACGCATATTCCAGCCATTGGTTCCATCGCGAGTATAATCAACAAATGATCGACGTGGTTTACTGACATACGATGCAATATGACCCATTTCATGCATGACACGGCCTTGTGGCATATACGCTGAATTGGCAGAGTCAATGATGATGCGCTTGTTGGCGCCATTCGCACAGCTTGTCGGACATGCGCTGGAATTATAAGCGCGGATTTGAACGTTGGTGAAATTGGATCGCATGCGATTTGAATAATTCAACGCATCGCGCCACATGCGGACAGCACCATCGTACAGGTTGGCTAAGGAATTTGGAGAACTGCTATTACCCCAAACCAGTGTTCCAAAATTGGTTGTCGATGTGTTGACCAGGGTTCTGGCAGCTGTCCAGAATATCCAGGTTCCACCGTTGGATGTTTTTAAAGCAAAACGGCCATCCTTGTGTTCCCCGTGCCAGGTGACTTTACCGGAAACATTACCAGAACCTGGTGTAAACCAGTATACAGTGTAATTTCCTGATGAATTGGCAACACCTTGGCCAATAATCGCATTGTCTGAACTGCGACGAACATAGACTTTGACATCACGAACCGGCATGTTAACCCGGTATTGTGATTCTGGATAACGCGCACCGCTGCAATCGCGGCCGTCAGCCCTGCAATAGTTGCCCTGATTGTTATAAAACATCAATCGGCCACTGACATAACCCCATGAAGCTGAAGCCAGACTCGGCATGATAAACATGCCCACACATAACATCATTAAAAGCGTTAATAGCTTGTTTTTTACTGTTAACATATTGAATACCCTCTACTTGACACTGTTTCTGTTAATACGATTTCGCTTGGTTGGCTAACGAATATTTCATCCATTCTTCGTTATTCAACATGTAGACTTTATTGTTGATAATCGCGAAATTAAGATCGACACCACTATCGGCAAACTCGCCATTAGCATGCCCAGCTACAGTGACTTGCATGCTGAACAATCCTTCGTTCAGAAATGCAGGGATATCAAACCACTGATCAACAGTTTCGCCCGGTTCGAGCACTTGAACACTTGACGCAGGTTCAGACATGACTTCATTGCCTTGCTCATCTGACAGCAGATAGGAAAAACTGACTGAAGCAGCACTATTAAAGTTGTTGGTAATACTGAATTGCATGGCTTCATGGCGCTCAAAAACCTCGCGCTCATCGCCTGACACAAGTATTTCAGTTGGATGTTCACCACCAATCGTTTCATGATGATGATCATGTGTACTGACAAATTCGATTGGTGAAATGGTATTGATATAGTGAATAGCGTTAGGATCTTTCAAAATGGCAGTTCCACCAAATCCTAGCGCTATAAAAAAAACAAAAGTAAATAGCTCTTTATTTTTTAATAGTCCCATAATACTCTCCGTAGGGTTTAATTATAATTTCCCTGATAAAACATTTGAATTTTGTAAATAGATTGAACAAAATCAGGTTAAATAAAATTCTACCGACTTTCTGTTTTGAATTCAGTTATAAAGTACCGTGAAAAGTGTGAAATATTACCTTGACACATGATTTGAATTGGAGCGAAACTAAGCTCAAAATGGAGGGTTGTTCGTTAACTAAACAGAGCGTGCGTGAAAAATTGACAGGTAATCTTTATAACGCCATGAATTATATAATAATAATTGATATGATTCGAATCAATATTAGATTATAATAATGCATCATAATAATTATTGAAAACTGGTTATAATTTTAATAAATGTGTTTAATAATGTTTTTAATTGTGCATTTAAAAAGATTATTAATTTAAGAACAAAAGATGGAATTTAATCGACAATTTGATTACATAAATAGGCTTTATGCTGACGGATGGAAAAAATTTTATTCCATATTTTTATTGTTTAAAATAAAAAAATCAGAAATCATTAATTTGAGCGAATATTATTAACATAAAGTCTTTAATTATACTTTAAGTAACCTATGTTTAGATTGGGTGGATTTAGTTTTGGCATGGTTTTTCCATATGCCAATAACTAACTTTATTTCTTGACTATTGATAACCATTAAGAATACGATAATTAATCTAAAGTTAAAATTAAATCAATTTCGGCATGTCTGGCTTGTTCAATAACAGCTTGTTTGACTCGTTAATCTATACAAATTCTTTTAAATCATATGCCTGGTTATGCATGTCACATCCTGGTTGATGCCATAGCCACAGAAAAAGCCTATCTTTTTTCAAGTTTTAATTGTTAACACGCATGTAAAAAAGACATCATTTAAGCTGAACGACTTTGGTCAACACCAGAAAAATTAATCAATAATAAGGATGAGTAAGATGCTGGGGATAGGATTGTCTGGTGGGTTTGACCCTGTTCATGAGTCTCAATTTGGTTTTACAGATTATCTGCTGCATGATGCGTCTGTTGTCCTGGTGGAAGATGGCAATGTCATAGCAGGAATCGAGCAGGAGCGCCTGGATCGAATCAAGCATTCAAATAAAATCTGGAGCCACGCCTTGCGGTTTTGTCTGGAGAAAGCCGGTTATCAACTGCAAGACCTGGATTTTATTGCCATCTATGTCAGTGAAACTTTTCTAAACCAAAGCCTGATGTATATGTATCTCAATCGACATGATCTGGGTGATTTTTGTGATGCTCGGACAATGTATCAGCGTTTGTTTCAGCGTGAATTTCAGGTTGAGATTGCGCGTGAAAAATTCCACTTTGTACATCACCATATTGCGCATGCGACTTGTTCATACTACCTGTCCGGATATCACGCCAGCCAGAACGGAGATGCCTTGATTTTATCCATTGATGGTGCAGGCGATAATGTATCGACGATGATCCTGGAAGCCAAATCCGGTCAGATCAATGTTTTGAAAGATTATCCGGTTGCCCAATCTCTTGGATTTTACTATACCGATGTCATCAAATTTCTGGGCTATGGCATGTTTGATGAATATAAAGTCATGGGGCTGGCTCCTTATGGAGACAGCAATCGATTTCAGGAAGTGTTTAATTCCTTTTACAGTTTACTTCCGGGTGGTGGCTATGAAATTCATCAAAATAACATCTATGCCTTATATCAATTCCTGACACCTCGACAGCGCAAAACCTCTTTTGAACAGATACATAAAGATATCGCTGCGGCTTTACAACAATCCCTGGAGACTATTGTTTTCCATATCCTTTCCCATTATCAAGCCACTACCGGGCAGCGTCGTTTATGTCTGAGTGGAGGCGTCGCACAAAATAGCAGCATGAATGGCAAAATTGCCAGTTCAGGTTTGTTTGATCAGGTCTTTGCCCCTGCCTTTGCCGGAGACAGTGGTTGTTCTTATGGTGCTGTAATGTGTGCCAGCAATGAACTGAATCCGGGGCTTCAGGTACCAACTCCCGGGCATACAAACTGGGGCAGCGAGATTCCAGATGATGAACAAATCGCCAATCAACTGCAGGAATGGTCGGAATTAATCTATTTCGAGTTGATGGATGACCGAAATCAAACTGTTGCTCAATTAATAGATAAGGGTGCCGTTATTGGCTGGGTTCAAGGGTGTAGTGAATTTGGTCCACGCGCATTGGGAAATCGCAGTATTCTTGCTGATCCTCGCTTGGAATCGCATAAACAAACCATTAATGCAATGGTCAAGAAGCGTGAATCCTATCGTCCATTTGCACCATCGGTTTTGGAGCATAAAGCAAACGTCTATTTCGAGATGCCGGATCATTCGAAGCATTTTCCATATATGTCTTGTGTCTTCAATGTTCGCAATGAATGGCAAGACAGACTAGCTGCAATTACACATGTTGACGGGACGGCCCGGATACAGACTGTAAACAGGGAATCCAACCCGGTTTACTGGGAATTAATCACTGCTTTTGGCGATCTGACCGGTGTTTACATGTTGCTGAATACGTCGTTTAACAATAATGCCGAGCCGATTGTTGATTCCTTGACGGATGCAGTTGTGTGCTATCTGACAACCGGTTTGGATTATCTTGTCGCCGGTAATTATTTAATGACAAGGAAAGAGCAAAAAGTAAATTCAACCAGTTTGGGACAATTAAGTGTTCAGTTGCCGGTTGCTGCTCAATTGCTATCAATCGATAAATACACAAACCAGGATACGCGACAGAAACATTATGAACTGCAATTTAATTATGACCCGTCCCTGACGACCGGTATTTCTTCTCTCTGTTATCAGTTGTTAAACCAATGTGATGGTGATCAATCAATCAATACGTTAGTGCATCAACTGGGAGTTCAAGCCAATGAGCAGGATGCTCTCTACGAAGAGCTGTCAGTTTTATGGACAAAACGAATGGTGATCATGAAGCCGTGTCGGGCAGGTGTGAAACAATGAGTATAACCGAATCCTCTACCCAGGAATTGACAATCGACAGGATCGAATGCTCTGAATTCAGTGATTCAGATTTCCGTAAACATTACCGGGGTAAACGTCCGTTTATCCTGACTTCGGCATTGTCGACATTAAGTCCACAGACTTATGATTTAGACAATCTAGGAGAGCTTCTAGGGGATGAACAATTCTATGTGAGAATTTATGGTGAACACCGATTCAATCAACCAAAACAAAATTGGGATAAATATTGTGATTCGGTATCCATGACGGTATCACAATACAGTCAACTCATTAAGCAGGGAAAAGCGGCTAAAGAACACATGTATCTGGCGTATCAGCCGATTACCAATACCAACCTGGCTCAGCCGATTATTGATGCGCTTGAAAAGCTTCCGTTTGAACTCGATCCTGCCACAGAGTTAAATATCTGGCTGGGGCCAGCTGGTCATACAACGCCATTACACTGGGATTCTAACGATGGCACATTGTTGCAAACCACAGGCAGCAAAAAACTGATCCTGTTTCCACCATCTCAATCACGCAACTTGTATCCTTTCTCCATCTTTCAGAAAACCTTCCCGCCCTGGTTTAGTCAAGTGCATCCACAAACCCCGGATTTTTTAAGGTTTCCGAGATTAAAAACCGCTTTGGATCATAAACTGGAAATTGTACTGCAAGCGCAAGAGCTTTTATATATTCCGGCATTCTGGTGGCATGAAGTCACTTCCCTGGGTGATAGTTATACCTGTTCATTTAACCGGTTCTGGCATCCAAAACCGCGCTGGCGATCCCTTACCAACAGACGTGGTGTAATGATTTCTGTATTGGCGGCAATGGTCAATTTAAAGCGGCAGATCAGCCAGATCTATCAACCAGTCAATACAGTCGATAACTTAAGAAAAATGGGCGCCAAATTATCTCATACAGATTCTTCTGGCAAACATCACACGCAATCAGCAGAGACCAGGGAATCAAGCAGTAACCTAAAGTAAATGGCCTTTTGCAATGGTCAAACACACATTCACTATGAGCACTCAGTGCTGATCTGGTGGTCAAGCTGGATCTGTTATACAGACAAGACGTTTACAATGATTGAGAAAATCAGTCTCAATCTGACTTTGATTTAACCTGTATTCTTAGCTGTTAACCCAATGCTGCATTCAGAGTTTGGCTCGGGCGCATGACTGTTGTCACTTTTTCCGGGTCCGGGTGAAAATAACCGCCCAATTCAACGTTCTGACCTTGCGCATCAGAGAGTTCCTGTACAATCTGCGTTTCATTGGCTGTTAGTGATTCCGCTAATGGAGTGAAATAATCACGTAATCTTGAATCTTTATTCTGCGCAGCCAAAGCTTGCGCCCAGTAAAGCGCCACATAGAAATGACTCCCCCGGTTGTCCAGTTCCCCTGTTTTGCGGGAAGGTGATTTGCCTTTACTTAACAGCTTGGTTGTGGCTTGATCCAGTGTTTGACCCAGAATAACTGCCTGTTCATTACTACGGGTTCTGCCCAAGTGTTCAAACGACTCAGCAATGGCTGCAAATTCACCCAGTGAATCCCAGCGCAAATGCCCTTCTTGAATAAGTTGTTCGACATGTTTCGGAGCCGAACCTCCAGCGCCGGTTTCCAGCAAAGCACCGCCATTCATCAAAGGCACGATGGACAGCATTTTAGCGCTGGTTCCAAGCTCAAGAATCGGATACATGTCGGTCAAATGATCTCTGAGTACATTTCCAGTCGCTGCATTGGTGTTTTGCCCGGTCTTAACTCGTTGATTGGTGAAATGCGCGGCATCCTGAGGTGCCATGATGTGTAGTGTCACGTCGTTTGTGACTAACGTTTGGAGATGCGTATTCACCTTGGTAATCAACTGTGCATCATGCGGGCGCTTTTCATCGAGCCAAAACACAGCTGGATCGCCTGTAATACGCGCTCGATTAACGGTAAGCTCGATCCAGTTTTTGATCGGAGCATCTTTGGTCTGGCACATCCGCCAGATATCGCCTTGTTCAACGTGATGCTCAAGCAAACTCTCTCCGGATTCTGCAACCACCCGAATTGTGCCATGACCAGGAGCCATAAACGTCTTATCATGTGAACCGTATTCCTCAGCCTTTTGCGCCATAAGACCGATATTGTAGACGCTTCCCATGGTCGCCGGTTCGAACGTGCCATGCTCCCGGCTAAAGTCAGCCATTTCTTTATGAAACACGGCATACGTAGTGTCAGGTATGATGATTTTGACATCATGCTCTTGGCCATCCGGGCCTGTGGTCTGACCACCCCAGCGAATAATCGGTGGAATCGATGCATCGATAATCACATTATTGGGTTTATGCAGATTGGTGACGCCATTACGTGCATCGACCATCATCATGTCGGGACCAGCATTGAGCGCAGCCTGTATATCCGCTTTAATCTCGTTTTCTTGCGGATGCCCTGCAATTTTGGCTTCAATATCACCAATTCCGTTATTGGAATTAACGCCTAGCTCCTCAAATAGCACACCATGTTTCGCAAATACATCCTCAAGAAACACCTCAACCACATGGCCGAAAATCTCAGGATCTGAAACCTTCATCATAGTCGCCTTGAGGTGCAGGGAGAACAACACACCTGTTGCTTTGGCATCCTGCATTTGCTCTTTGATGAATGCTCTCAGCGATGCAATACTCATAAAGCTGGCATCAACCACTTCACCATCCTGAAGAGGTATTTGCTCCTTGAGCACAGTGACTGTTCCGTCTACTGCAACAAACTCAATACGTGCATTGCCGACAAACCGTTGATCGACCGTGAGCGATTTTTCATTGGCGAAGAAGTCACCGCCACTCATATGCGTGACATGAGTTTTGGAATTTTTAGCCCATGCCGCTGTACGATGTGGATGGTTTTGTGCGTATTGCTTGGCTGCCGGGATCGGTCTGCGATCTGAATTACCTTCTCTCAATACAGGGTTGACTGCGCTGCCCAAAACATTCTTGTATTGGATCTGTATAGCCGCTTGTTCATCATCTTGTGGGGATTCAGGATAATCGGGTATTACATAACCCTGCCCTTGAAGTTCTTGGATTGCCGCTTGAAGTTGCGGAATAGATGCGCTGATATTTGGCAGTTTGATCACATTGGCATCCGGTAATTTGACGATTTCACCAAGCTCGGCCAATGCATCCGGTTGTTTTTGTTGCGCTGTCAGAGAATCAGGGAAGTGTGCAAGAATCCGTCCTGCCAGAGAAATGTCCCTGGTTTCAACGTTCACACCCGCCGCCCGTGCAAAATATTGAATAATTGGCAACAGGGAAGCTGTCGCCAAAGCAGGGGCTTCATCGGTTTGGGTGTAAATAATGGTTGGTTGAGTTGACATAATACATTCTCCGACTCAGTTTTAATAAAATTTAAAGTCTGCAAACAGCAATATTGCTGCTATGTAACTGCATGTCTAATTCTGTTCAGGTATTAGAAAATGTGCACTTGGTTAGTTAACAGTTGAATGATACAAAATGGGATAGATTGAAGAATCGATCCCTGGATTTATTAGCACTCGTGAGGTAATTCTATATCGTTTACAAGCGCTTCCATGGACTTAAGGTGAGTCTGGTTTTCGCAGTGATATGGCTTCTTACAAGGACCAAACAGCCACCCTTTGCTATCAATTTTGTCAACGAAGTACAAGTTACTGTTAAGGCTATTCGGGAAATAAGAAGCAGTTTTTTCAGAAACAAAATTAAACCAGCCAAGCGACTCCCTGATTTTCCATGTCGGTGAGAGTTGCAATACCAAAGGATCAGACAATGGTTTATCGCCTATCGGCGATTCAAGCTTGGCGAATGCTGCATGTGTAACATCTGCAAACTCGGCAAAACGCGATGCTATGTATTTAATCTTAGGGGGTTCAGAATTGATGAGGATTCTAATTTTACCGGTAATTTCTCTTTGATCGTTAATATTGCGGAAGAGATATGGACCCCCTGTAATTTCAATGTGATTTTCGCTGGAGAGTTTGTTTGCAAGACGAAGTCTACGTTCTGGAGCTTTCCACCCGAGACGTATTTCTTCTTTAATTTCTTTTTTCAGCGGTTCAGGGAATAAATTTCGTATTGTGTGACGGATGGGTTCATCAAGTATATCTTCAAAAAGAAGAACCACATTCTCAATGATTTGCGGAGACATCAATGGTTCATTGCAATACGCCACAATCATGGTTCTATCAGGAAGAGAAAAACGTACTGGCTCATCAATCATTGTTAGTGGAAATTAACAACCGAATTTACCTGTAAATACAAAGCATGGTACCAGTTTAAATACATGGTGAATGGTAAAAAACTGTTCGTCATCAAATAATACGCACAGAATCATCACATTTTATCGTACCACTTTGAACGACTTCAGCATAAACGCCAACCTGTGCCTTGTTATGTTCTGCAGCGGTTCTGAGAATCTGGGTATCATTTGGCAAATCACCCTGTCCAAGAGTGGTCATGACACATCTTGGACAGTGGTCAGTCACTTTAAATTTGGCCTGGTCACCAATAGCGAGTGTTTTACCAACCCAGCTGTTTTCGATAAAACCAATTTCACTAGTATTGAGGATGATATTTGGGCGAAATCGTCTGGCTTCGAATCGTCCTTCAGGATACAACCTGCTTAATTCATTGAGCGTCGAAGTGGTTATTAAATGAACGATTGCCAGATCAAAAAAAGTTCCTTCAGGCATGTTTTCATCTGTCACGATATCTCTGTTATCAAGTTCTTCAATATCGGGCCAATATTCTTCAAGCTGTGGATCACTGGGGACTTGAGATAGGAATGTGACTTTTTTGCCTAATGCAGATGACAGTACCGAATCGATTGCGTTGTCATTGCTGTTGACCGCGGTTCCGTCTGGTAATGTGATATGGATGTCATTAGATTGTTCCAAATCAGTGTAGCGGGCATGAAAAGCGAACATTTCCGGCCACCGTTTTGGGTTTTTAGCACTGACAATTTTTCCGGTCTCCACATCCATCAACGCAAACGCCCGATCTCCATGCAATCCTTTTTGTTTGACTGTTGTCGAGCGTAATTCCTCTCCCATCATGGATTTCACCGGATAACGCCATAACGATGCGACTGTGTTCATTGTCTTCCCTTGAATATTGTTGTTGGTCGATAGGGTTTCAGCATAACATTTTAGCTAAGCACAAGGCATTGTACTCCTCGATAAGCCTTATCAAAACACTGAGCAAGTCAATTAGACTGTTGGTGCCAAATTCATGTCATTGTGGTATCCAGGCTTTAACAAGAAATTGAGTGGTTTATTACATGTTACCGAATCAACAAAACTTGATCAGGGGATTTTTTCACCTCTATCAAACTGAATGCTTCTGAAACAGGCATTGATTGCTTGGTGTTCTGGTGATTCTCTGTACGCCAATCGAGCAGGATATTCCAGTTGAAAAACAAGTCTTTTGTTAACGTTGGGGCGTTATCTTTATCAATTTTATCGTAAACATTAGTTGGTGGTTTGATGGTTGCGTCGCGACCATAAATAAAGTCCTGATCGTCGACGATTACCCGGTAAGCTTTGTTGAGCAGCAGTGCACGCTCAACCGAAGGTGTGATGAGTTGATAGACATCACGGGCCTGACTGACTTTCGTTTCATTGACTTTGCCATTGGTCTCAAACCAGCGTTGCTGCATTTCGGGATTACTGCGGAATTCACCGCCACCACCAACCCGCTTTAGGTAGGTCAGAATTTCACCCCGGCTTTCTCCTTTGGTCGGAGCGTCTGGCATGCCTTTCAGGTTGATATAACCCCAACCTGTTGCGCCATCGACTTTGCGCGGAAACGAGAAAGTCTTGTCAATTGTTGCACCGATTGAGCTATGGCATCCCATGCACGCCATGTTTTCTTCATAGGTATATGCTCGCAAACGTCCATTCCTGCCTTCGATAAAGCCTTGAATCGACCAACCCATTCCATTATCGAGTCCTTTGTCATCCAAGTTACTGTAACTTGGCAAACGACCTTCATCTTTACCATAGTTTTCATCACGATAATATTCACGCAACGCAACCTGCGGATAAGCCACCCATTTTTTCATGTAGCGCACTTCCTTTATGCGCCGCGAGTTGGTGATTGATTGATCTTTCGCGATACCAAGATACCGAACTGTATGGAGAAATTCGGTATAGGCTGGATAAATTCCAGGTTGGAATAAATGATCTTTGGCTTTGCCAACATAACCATTGAGAACTGTAATCATGCTGGTAAAACCGAACTGACCGTCTCCATCCAGATCCTTGTTAATGCGACTTTCATTTAGTTGCTTTACACTAATAGACTTCAATCCCTTGATATTCGCTTCGACAATAGCAAGATTAGCGCGATATACATCCTCGGAATAAAATCCTGACTCATCGTGTCGATATGCTTTGTCCAAACGAATCATCGTGTCATCGGTGCTGCCATTCGTCGGCCAGAATGTACTTGGAAACGGCTTGTAATTAAAAGCCACCCAGCCACTGCCGTCTTTGGCAAATCCATTCTCATAAAATGCGCCTGATCCCTCCTGAAGATTGTTTAGATCGGGAATCCAGCCTTTGAATTTTGCCTTAAGTAAACGTCCAGCAAGTTCCGAATAATTATCCTGCTTGATCCAATCAAGAATTTCAGAATCGGTAATTTTCGCAACACGTCGAGAGCGATCTTCGAACAGGTTTTTCCAGTGATTGGTAAAGCCTTTGTCGCTAAAATCATAAGATTGCTGCAATCTTCCGTCAGCCATGGTGTTTTCCCGGCCTTTTACTGGATTCTGGTGACAGACATAACATGGATTGTATTTTCCTTCTGTCTTTGTGTAACACAAGGGAGGGATGACAGCCTCACGGTTGTATACAGTTTTTAAAGGGTGAACTCTTGGTTTTTCCGGAATGACAGATTCACTTTGTTTCAGTTTTTCCAGAACAGCTAAATGAAATTCAGGAGCTTGCTGGTGACTGGTTCGCTTCACCATTGCATTTGATGCAGAGGCTGTTGGTTCGGCATTAGCATGACATAGTAAAACAATAGAAAAGATGGTCAATAAAAATGAATAAAACGGGATATTGATATTAAACATGGGAATGAATGGCAATCATTTAATCTGTGGAACGTTATTTTTGAACAACGAGTTTTGTACATGGGTATTTATTCTGTGATTGAAAGTAAAAACGCCTGCCCAAAGAGGGCAAGCGTTTTTTTTGATTGTGCTGACTTTGAGAGAGTTTGATCGTTAAACGCTCATGTTCTCTTCAATCGTCTCTTTCATATCACCACCAAATCTGTACATTACCCCTGTTACTTTCCGTATTATCTGTAGGATTGCCCGTATTTTCCAGGCTGCTGATAAAATTGACTTCGCTTCCACTTTGCTCAACAGTGCAGGTTCGCACTGTACCCTGTCCATTTGAGCATGGTGGTGGGACAACATTGGTTAAATCGAACAACCACAAGGCATCGCCGAAACCTTCAGGATAGTCATCAATATTCGTGCTATCCGGATGTTGAACGGCAACTATAAATTGAGAAGGATTTGCCGGATTGAATATCATCCCTGTCGCTTCCGCGCCATCAGCGACAATACTCATGAAATGGTCAATGGATTCCGCTATACCATCGCTATTGGTGTCACGACCAAACCAGATATCACCCCCGACATCTGAGCCATTGGGAGCGTCTTCAATGATATAGATATTCCCTAGCGCATCCTGTGCCAGGTTGTCAGGAGAGTTCATTTCGCCTGTTGTGGCTGGGTAACCGAGGTTTTTAGGTGTATCTGCATCACTGGCAAAAACTTGTACATCGGCAGTATTTTTGGCCATTTCCTTCACAGAATACACAGTTCGTTCAGAAGTTGCTGCAAAGTAAATAATGACGGTGCCATTGGGCAACGTTCCAACCTCCATATCTTCCGGTCTACCATATGGAGTACCACCTGCTTCATCTGCAGCACAACGCCCACCAAAAGTGTCTGGATTGGAGCAATCACTGGATATGCCATTTTTGAAGGGATTAATTTGAGTCGATGCATTACCTTGAGCATCTGTCAAAGGAACCCAGGTCGCAGTGCCTGTGCGTGGAGCATTGGTATTCGCTTCATTATTCCAGTTTTTAGATGCATCCCCGTTAAAGTCATTCACGGATAAGACAAAAACCTGACCACCAGCAGTATAATCTTCAGTATTCTGAAAGACGATTTTATACAGCGAGCCTGAATTCCATTCATCGACGAAATACAAGGCCTGACCATCCGGACTGAAACGCAAACCCTCATGTGATACATTTGGGATTGATTCCAGTTCCCTGATTACGATGTCCCGGGCGTCTGCCAGTGGATTGATAATTTCTATAATACGTCCCAAACCTGACCATTCCTCGCCTAATAATACAGTTCCATTGGGTGTGAATGTCGATGGATCGAACGCACCCCAGTCATTGGTCCAATCTGCAGTTTCGCCGCGTACACCTTTGGAATCTCCTGCAAACAGAACTTCCGCTTTGTCTGTTGAGGTATCGTAGCGGGTAACACCCGCACCCATTGGTGTTTCATGAGGTATGAAAATGTAACGGCCTGTTGGATCAAAAGACACCATATCCCACATGGATTGAAGGTTTCCAAGACCCGGAACACGCACAACTGACTGCTGAGTATCCCCTTCAATTTCAGCCATACTGGTCAGGTTGGTCTGACTCACCCCGGCCGGAGCTTGCCAGGGGTGA
>JAHZJL010000175.1 GCA_022600935.1 Gammaproteobacteria bacterium | reverse complement strand
TGAAATTTGCCTAAACAATTTTTTCTGTCTTATGCTACTGCAATAACATTGCTGGAGTACATTAGTGAGTGTATTTTATTGGCCTTCAGGCGGAGCCTTTAGACCAACTCCACGCACTCAGGACGTGGTTTAATTTTTAATCAATTCTTTCCCAGAAACACACTCAGTGCAGCGGTGAAATATGTATGATCAAGCACACCTGCACTCTCTCTGACACTATGCATGGCCCACATCGGATTCCCGGCATCGACCGTCTGAATACCAAGTCGCGCCGCACTCATTGGTCCGATAGTACTGCCGCAGGGAATATCGTTACGATGCACATAATGTTGCCAGGGTACATTTGCCTGCTCGCAACATTGCATAAACATCGCTTCCGTTACCGCATTGGACGCATATCGGTGATTGGCGTTAACCTTTATAACCGGCCCGGAATTAACCAGGACGTGATGATCAGGCTCATAAGCGGATGCAAAACTGGGCTGCCAGGCATGCGACATATCCGCGCTGATCAATAAACTCCGGGCAAGCGCCTGTCGATATTGCTGCCGGTCACACCTGTGTGCTATTGCAATACGGTTCAAGACGTCTCCGAGAAAACTGCTGTTACCGCCTTTTACTGATTCACTGCCTATTTCCTCATGATCGAAAAATGCACAGACCTGGGTCAATTCATGATTGTCAGAATCAAGCAATGCACGCATACCTGCATGACAGGATGCCAGGTTATCGAGTTGACTGTCTGCAATGAATTCTGATTGTGTACCCCAGAAACCACCACAGTGGGTATCAAAAACAGCCAGCTCCCAGGATAATATTGCATCTGATTCGCAATTCAACTGTTGCGCAAGCAGGCTTCTAAAAACATCAGTACCTTTAGAATGCTTGTCATCGGAAACCGTCAATAAAAGCGGTAACTGATTCTGCAAATCCAGCTTCAAACCGCTTGTATTGACATCCCTGTTCATGTGAATAGCGAGATTGGGAATGCGCGCCAGTGCCTGGTCAAATTTCACAAGCCGGGTCTCCGGCATCACTGACTCACTGCGCAAACTGACCCGCCCTGCCAGACTTAAATCACGATCAGTGAATGTCGCCAGAATTGGCCCGCCATAAACTTCAACACCAAGCATCAATGTATCCTGCTTGTCTATCAATGCATTGGGCTTTATTCGGAAACCGGGCGAATCTGTATGTGCGCCGATAATTCGAAAACCGCTGTGCTGCAAATTGTCTTCGCCAAGCCGAAAAAAGATAATTGATGAATCGTCACGGATGACATAGTAACCAGAACCAGCGTTTAGCTCCCAGCTATCAGTTTCTCTGAGCGCCGTGAATCCTGCATCATCCAGTGACTGGCGAATACTGGCAACGGCATGCCAGGGGCTTGGACTGGCATCGATAAAATCCAGAAGCGCCTGGGCATGTTGCCTGACGTCAGGATTGATGTCACTCTGATTCATCGGCTTTGAAATCCAGTGATACCGAATTAATACAATAACGAAGACCAGTCGGCTGCGGACCATCATTAAAAACATGCCCCAAATGCGCATCACAATTAGAACAAACCACTTCCACCCGCATCATGCCATGACTGGTATCACGATGTTCATCAATGGCATCGTCATCCATTGGCTGCCAGAAACTTGGCCATCCCGAACCGGAATCATATTTGGTCGATGACTCGAACAATGGATGGCCACAACACACACAAACATAACGTCCAGCTTGCTTATGATCAGCATATTTGCCGGTAAAAGCCGGTTCAGTTCCTTTCTGACGGCACACTTGGTATTGATCAGGTGATAATCGTTGCTGCCATTCCTGATCTGTCAATTTAATTTTATCTGAAGCCATCTGCATTCCTCACAGTGTTTAGTGCTTACACTTATCTCTGTTTCTGTATCGATTTCCAGGGACCGAATGATCCGGGTAGACCAAATCCACACTCTCAGAATCTGCACCTGACTGATGTGGAATTCTATGATCAGTTTTAACCAAACATTCGCTCACAGCGCCATAGATCAGTCAACCAGTCATCACCTGATTACGCTCAACAGCATCGCTAAACAGCTTGATCACACGCTCCTGGCCCAGCATGGCGAACAGTGAGCCCAAACGAGGCCCCTGGTTTTTTTCCAACAGACTCTGATAAAGAAATTTAAACCAGTCCCTGGCATTCAATTCATGTTGTTTGGCAATATCAAAAACAGTGGTTTGCAATATCTCCGGGGTCGCTTCGCCTTGTTTATACTGGTTTTGCAATGCATCTCTAAGCTCCAGCAATTGCGGAAACAATTCAGTTGCCTCGGGCTTGACCTTTGGGATAACGCCAGCAGCTTCCATATCCCGCGTATATCTGATCACATGCTCACACAGACGGCGAAACAAATCCTCGTTATCCGCAATCCCGGCATCATACTTAATGGCATAATCATAGAGCAACTCAGCATCGCCATCATGCAGGTTTTCGGCCACGTTAACCAAAAGTGAGTAAGTGACATCAGAAGCCTGCAAGTTTTTGATTGTCCGCTCACTGATCTGATTAATAAACCATAGCGCGGATGTTTCCCTGGACTGGTCTTCAGTTCGCAATGCTTTGAGGTAGTTGTCCACCAGTGTGGGCAGAAGCGCCAATCCCATACGCCTGGCCTTGTTGGGATCTTCCAGCAAAAACAGTAATAAAGCCTCAACCGGCGCATAAGCCTGCCATTGTTCCATGGAAACACCGTTACCGATTTTTTTGGAGATTTTAGCGCCTTGCTCATCCAGAAACAGTTCGTACTTGTAGTTAATCGGTGGTTTTGTACCCAGAATGGAGCAGATTTTAGAACTCAGTGTCGATGAATCGATCAAGTCTTTACCATGCATTTCATAATCAACACCGAACACATGCCAGCGCAAAGCCCAGTCAACTTTCCAACCCACTTTAGCCTGACCGTTGAGGATGGACGTTTGGCCTTGATAACTACATGACTTCACCTCTCCATCATTCTTGTTACAGTGGTAACTCAGTTCGTAACTGGATGGATGAACTGCTGTAACGGTCGTTGTGTTGATTTTTCCGCATTGATCACAAACCGGAAAAAAAGGACTCCAGGCATCACGCTTATCCGGTGAAATTGTATTAATAAACAAATTACGGATATCATCGTAATGGTCCATGATTGTCTTCAAACCATCATTAAATACACCGTTCTTGTAACACTCGGTCGAAGAGCGAAACTCATAATCAAATCCATAATGATCCAGAAAATTACGCAGTCGCTGGTTCATATTGGCTGAATAGCTGTGTGCTTCCTGATAAGGATCCGGTACAGATGACAAAGAAGCACCCAGATGTGGTTTCAACACGTCATGATTCGGTACATTGTCCGGGATATTGCGCAAGCCATCCATATCGTCTGAAAAAGCAATCAGCTTGAAATCTTTGTCGGGATTGGCCAGCCGAAATGCATTCATGACAAATGTTGTGCGTGCAACCTCTGCAAATGTGCCGATATGAGGTAAACCGGATGGGCCATAACCGGTTTCGAATATAATCTCGGTGTCTTTTTTTCGAGTGCGCGATGTGATGCGCTTGGCTTCCTGATGCGGCCAGTTGTACTTTGCCATAGTGGTTATTCACTCCAAAATTCAATGACGTTCTGTCAATTGCTCAATTGTTGCATAAATCTGAATCCGACCAAAGTGTTTACTGTTGAGATTCTGCAATCGCTATATGATTGAATGCTCACATCACTCAAAGAGCCGAACTGAAACGATCATTCTGACAGATTCAGGGTTTATTTAAGATTTGATCGATTACAAATTTGATATACTGTGCAATTTTGTACTGTCTGCAGGGACGGAAACAATTGATGCACACATGAATCTGAAGCTGGTTTTTTTGTGCCAGGCACAGTCTCGTGTTATTTTCATGCTTTATTAATGGATTGATTATCAAGAATTTTTAATCACTTGCTGATGCATGCTGCAGAGAACTGTTTCGTCATCTGACACAGTCCGCTAAAAGCGGTTCAAGCTAACGTTACTAAATTAAAGACTATATAAAGACTATTCAGAGGTTTATTCATGGACGCGCTGTTATCTACTGGACTTCAACTGCTGGTTGTCGGCATGGGTGTTGTCTTTGCATTTCTGGTTCTGCTTGTCATCATAATCAAACAGGTTACCAAACTCATTGAGCGATATGCACCTGAGCCGGCACCAATTGCTCCTGCCATCAAACACCCTGTTTCTGTCAATCACGATTCTGAAGTTACTGCTGCGATTGGCGCGGCGATTCATCAACATCGAAAAAATCATCTAAAACAATAAACCCCGAATTCATGATTCTCTTTTCCGAAAAATCCAACATTAATTGAATAAGGTACAAGCTATGGTAAAGCCTCTCGGCATCACAGATGTGGTCTTGCGTGACGGCAACCAATCCCTTTTGGCAACCCGGTTGCGCATTGAGGATATGTTGCCAATTTGCAGCAAACTCGATCAAGTCGGATTCTGGTCCCTGGAAACCTGGGGTGGTGCAACGTTTGATGCTTGCATCCGCTTTCTCGGTGAAGACCCCTGGGAACGTTTGCGACAGTTCAAAAAAGCCATGCCCAACACCCGCCAGCAAATGTTATTGCGTGGCCAGAATTTACTGGGCTATCGGCATTATGCTGATGACGTTCTGAAAGCATTTATCGAGCGCGCGGCAACCAATGGCATTGACGTATTCAGAATTTTCGATGCACTCAATGATGCCCGCAATATGAAGCAGGCGATCAAGGCTGCCATCGATACCGGCAAACACGCTCAAGGAACACTGTCTTATACAGTCAGCCCGGTTCACACCATGGATATGTGGATCGATCTTGCACGTGAACTCGAGGATTTTGGCTCACATTCCATCTGCATCAAGGATATGGCTGGATTGCTGCGGCCTTATGTTGCCGAAGAACTGGTCAGCCGACTCAAGGAAGCTGTAAAAATCCCTATTCACATGCAATGCCATGCAACCACAGGGTTCAGCACAAGCTCGATTCTTAAAGCTGTGGAAGCCGGCATTGATAACGTCGATACCTCCATATCATCGATGAGCATGACCTATGGCCACAGCCCCACTGAAACCGTCGTTGCCATCATGGAAGGCACTGAGCGTGATACCGGAATGGATATTAACCTGCTCGAGGAAATTGCCGCATATTTCCGTGTTGTGCGAAAGAAATATGCACAGTTTGAAGGTAGTTTGCGCGGCATAGACAGTCGTATCCTGGTTGCTCAGGTTCCCGGCGGTATGCTGACCAATATGGAAAACCAGTTGCGTGAGCAAGGCGCTGAACATCGAATGGACGAAGTACTGGAGGAAATCCCCAAAGTCCGTAAGGATTTGGGTATTATCCCACTGGTCACACCGACTTCGCAGATTGTCGGCACTCAGGCTGTGATTAACGTTATATCCGGGCAACGCTACAAAACCATCACCAAGGAATCGGCCGGAATTCTTAAAGGTGAATACGGGAAAACCCCTGCCCCGGTCAATACTGAATTACAACAACGTGTTCTGGAAGGTTCAGAACCAATCACCTGCCGCCCCGCTGACCTGATTGCCCCGGAACTCGATTCACTGACATCTGAATTACAAAACAAAGCTCAAGGCGAAAACATTTCACTCACAAAGAATGCAGTGGAAGATGTCTTGATTTATGCGTTGTTTGGACAAGTGGGCTGGAAATTCATCAGCAACCGCGACAACCCGGATGCTTTTGAACCACTACCAGGTTCTGCACCAGCCCAACCTGCCACTGTTACGGCAGCTCCTGCACAATCAAGTGCATTTGAAAGCTATTCGGTTGTTGTAAACGGTAACTCGTATCACGTTGAAGTCGGTCCAGGAGGAGCAGTCACACAGACTCCACAACGATCAACATCTCAACCGCCAACACCGACCTCAACCGGTGCCAGCAAACCCGTAGATGCACCAATGGCTGGAAATATTCTCAAAGTTAATGTCAGCCAGGGTCAGCACATCCAGGAAGGTGACCTTGTGGTCATCATGGAAGCCATGAAAATGGAAACCGAAGTTCGCTCACGCCACAGCGGGACAGTCTCGGAAGTACTCGTTAAACAAGGTGACGCTGTATCAGTCGGTGATCTGTTAATTAATCTAACTTAGGCAAAAAAACATGGAAAGTTTGTTAAAACTGTGGGCAAGCACAGGAATTGCCAATCTGTCTGCTGGACAGGGAATGATGATGAGTGTCGGTTTGCTGTTGCTGTATCTGGCAATTCGCAAGGGATTTGAACCGTTACTGTTGATCCCGATTGGATTCGGCGCAGTTCTGAGTAATATTCCACTGGCAGGCATCGCCGAAGACGGTGGAATCCTGTCTTATTTCTACTTCGGCATTAAATCCGGCACCCTACCCTTGCTGATCTTTATGGGAGTCGGCGCAATGACCGACTTCGGCCCCATGCTGGCCAACCCCAAAACCTTAATTCTCGGCGCAGCAGCACAGTTTGGAATTTTCGCGACCTTAATTGGCGCGCTGGCCTTGAATTCTGTCCCGGGCATGGAATTCAGTCTCAAACAATCGGCAGCAATTGCTATTATCGGTGGAGCCGATGGCCCAACAGCAATTTACGTCGCCTCCCGGCTCGCCCCCGAACTACTCGGCGCAATCGCAGTGGCTGCATACTCCTATATGGCTTTGGTGCCTCTCATCCAGCCACCAATCATGCGTGCCTTGACTACAACTGAAGAACGCAACATCGAAATGAAGCAGTTACGCCATGTGAGTCAGCTGGAAAAAATAGTATTTCCGCTTATTCTGATAATTTTGTGCGCAATGTTGTTACCTTCAGCTGCTCCTTTAGTCGGCATGTTTTGTTTTGGCAATTTAATGAGTACCTGTGGAGTTGTGGAACGTTTGTCCAAAACATCACAAAACGAACTGATCAATATCACAACAATTTTTCTGGGAATGGCAGTCGGTTCCAAACTCAGCGCCACCAGCTTCCTCAGAATCGAAACACTGGGCATACTCTTGCTCGGTGCCGTCGCATTTTGTATCGGCACAGCCGCAGGTGTCCTGATGGCGAAAATCATGAACAAATTCTCCAAGGAGCCCATCAACCCGCTGATCGGAGCAGCTGGTGTATCTGCCGTCCCGATGGCAGCACGAGTCGCCAATAAAGTCGGCCTGGAAAGCAACCCTCACAACTTCCTGCTCATGCACGCCATGGGTCCAAATGTAGCTGGTGTTATTGGCTCAGCCGTAGCCGCAGGAATTTTACTGCAACTGGTCTGATTTCTGATTCGTTAATAGTCCAAGGCCCACCAAACCTTACCTGCCGTTAATCATTAAGTGATTGACAGTTATCCAGTGCAGGACTGTTGCGCAAGGGACTTGTCAATATTTTCACCAGCTTAATCAGTCACCAGTTCGAACCGCTTGGTGACTGTGTTTGATAGCAACGGCATGGGTTTGCCTTCTACCCAGAATGGCTGCTGGTCAGCATAATGATTTGATAGGGGATGGCCGGATTGCCCGGTCGGCATGTGCATGATTGCTTGTTCGAGGTGGCCGGGTGAGACGGCCATGCGTTCACTGGCGCCGAACAGGCCATATACGACTCTGATGCAATAGGGACAGCCTGCAAGTGGTTGTTCTGGCATATCCAGCAAGTTGCTCAGCAAAGGTAATTTGCGAGTGAAGGGGTGGGCGTTGATTGTGGAATTGACTTGCCCCCAGGTCAGTTGGT
>JAHZJL010000174.1 GCA_022600935.1 Gammaproteobacteria bacterium | reverse complement strand
GCAAGCAGTACACCTATCAAAACATGATGACACCATATGACAAACTAAAATCACTGCCTAAAAGTGAGATGTATTTGAAACCAGGGCTAACCTTTGCAATACTCGATCTAACCGCCATGGCTATGACAGATAATCAGTCCGCTAAAATTCTCAAAGAAGAAAGACAAAAACTTTTTAACCAGATTTTTGAACAGAAAAAACAGGATTAATTTTATCTGCAGGTTTCAGACTCATTTCTGAATTGGAATATACTCTTACAACTTGCTGTACTAGATCATCAAATGCCCCAGGTTCGCAAATTAAATCTGGTGTTTCAAGCATTATGCTTTTTTCATAAGCCTATGGAATTTAAAAATCCTCTCTGAAACGAAATAATATGGCATTGAGCGCTTGACAGATGCGCTCAGTCAAGTGTCCCTCGATGAACAGCTTTGATTATCGAGCGAACTGATTCAGAGGCTTTATTAATTTCTGACAACTGTTAAAAATCATGAAATTCAAAGCTATTAGACTGATAAAATGGAGTAAATTGTATTAACAAAAATTACTCTCACTAAATGTGTTTACGTTTTCACTCAAACAGTCAAGAACATATTAATAGCATTAATCAACGACATTTCAGATAACACTCATACTTGACCATAACAATCAACATTATTTACACACCAGGGACAGTTAAACAGTTAAGTCCTTTTATCTGGAGTCTGTTGCAGTGGACTTCAGCATCATTTCGCCTGGTCTCGAATGGCTGCTCGGCTGCTGAGCAGCGTTTTCTTGCAAAATTATCCCAACAGGATCATCGCCTGGAATTCTGGTCAATTCCTACACGAAGCACTCTATCACATGGTCTTGCGTTAAATTACCTGCAAGCTATGTCCAGAGAAGATTATTTCTGTTTCATGGATTCTGATATTTTTGCAACGGGAGACTTCGTATCCGAGATTATGCCATCGCTTACTGAGTATTCAGGGGCGTTTTCGGGGATGCCGTTGTGGGTTAAACAGGAGGAAGAAGTCTTCCCGGATAACTTCAAAGCTATGACCGGGATGTTCAAACACACAGAAAACGGTCTGGTTTTAGGAAGTACTTTCTTTGCCATCTATAATAATCCCGAATTGACTGACATCATGCAGTCAACCGGGGTCGGGTTTGAAGAATACCACTGGGATCAGTTATCGCCATTCGTACAACAACGGCTCAAAGCGCTTGGCTTGGAGGTTGATGTATTCGATACCGGCAAAGCACTGAACCTGTTGTTGCAATCAAACAATAAAAATCTGGTGAATTTGAATCTGGAAGGGTTATGTCACATCGGGGGAACCAGTTTCCAGGTTGCTTATAATAGCCATCCGCTCACCTGGAAAAGAAAGTTGATTAAAAAACTTCCTGGTGTTGCTCAAACTATCATTCAACTGCTGATAGAACGACGAGCGCTTGGTGTCTACAAAAAAAAATACGCCAATTCTCCGAAAGCCGAGTTTAACCTGAACACCAATCAGCGCATAATGCGTAGAAATCCGGTACGCCAGTATTTTCTGGGATTGCTTACCGCGCTTCACCAGGATACAACCATACCCGCAGAGCTGGTCACTGGTGATAACGAAACAGACACTAAAATCAAACTGGCCAGGGAACAGTTACAGATTCTTTTTCAAACCCACCGTCACAGGTTAAATTCAGAGCATGACACAACAACTCCAACATCAACAGCTTGATGACAATCGCTCGACCGCTTTTTCGTATACACTTTATGGCTTAAAGATTCAAAGCAATCTGGACATACCCGGCTTGCTACCGGCAGAAAGTCACAATATTTGCGACGTGTCGATCCAGTTTCAGTGTGCTGAAAACAACGGATTTTGTCCTGAGCATGCCGAGATTCTTTATGCCAGCCCCGGCTTTGCAGAGAATGGCGAGCCCTATTACAAAGTCTGGAAAAGCCCCGACCTGGCGCTTAGCATTCAATATACAGACGGTACAGGTTTCACAACATTCCTGATTGACGTTGGTTGTGACACAATTAAAGTGATTCATTCGGAATCCATCCCGATCCAGGATGTCTTCACCTATTTCCTCGGCCCGGTCATTGGCTGTACTCTCAGCCTCAAACACATTACCTGCTTACATGCAGGTGTTGTCGCCATCGATAATAAAGCGCTGGCGATTATTGGCCCCAAGGGAGCCGGTAAATCGACGACAACAGCTGCATTAGCAGATGCTGGCCTTGCTGTTGTGTCAGACGACATTGCCCCGCTCAGGATACAAAACGGGAATTATTTCGTAGCGCCAGGTTATATGAATCTACGCCTATGGCCCAATTCAATCGACATATTTTCCGATGTGTCATCAGATAACCTAGTCAAAGTATTGTCAATCGCCGAAAAACGCTTTTTAAACCTGTCAACCGACACTCAAGCACAGCGCTGGCGGTTTCATAACCAACCATTGCAATTAGCCGCCGTATACTCACTCAACCCACGAGATGAACAATCGGATGCAATCACCATTGAACCGCTTTCACCAGCGAATGGATTATTGAAACTCGCTGCAAACACCTATCCTGAGTATGCATTACACCCGAATGACCGGCAACGCAATTTTAACGTACTTGGGCAATTCGCCAATGCCGTCCCTGTGCGTTCCGTCGACCGTCCGGACAATCTGGATCAACTCAATACACTTCGTGATGCCATCATTAATGATTATATCCAGCTTGTATCGCGCTAATTTTTTGATTGTTTACTGACATAGATAAAGTCTTATCTTACATCCCTTACAAAAGGGACCATGCGAAACTATAAAAATTCTCAAGCAATACTTGGGAAGGACGAGACTTGTATTTGTCTACGTTACACAACAAGCGCTACTATGTGACTATAGTCATGACCATGATCGCAAGAAGATTTATTATGCTCCCAGATATCATGAAAGCATCTGAGTTCAAAAGCAAATGCTTACAATTAATGGATGAAGTTAATCAATCAGGCAAGGAAATTATCATCACAAAAAATGGTAAACCAGTAAGTAAACTGGTCCCATATCAAACAAAACCAGACAGCTTGTACGGCATCAATCGAGACCAGATTACCATTACAGGTGACATTATCGAGCCATTAGATGTTGAGTGGGAAGCTGCGCAGTGATCGTACTGGATACGCATATACTCATCTGGTTAACACAGGGTAATCCATTGCTTGGCCAACAAACCAGAGAGATAATCGATAACGCCTTGCAAAATAATGCACTGTCGGTTTCAGCCATTACCTTTTGGGAAATTTCATTATTGCAAAGAAAAAGCAGAATTGAACTACCAGAAATCAATAACTGGCGCAGATCGTTATTGTCTATGGAGTTGATCGAAATAGCACTTGATGGAACTGTCTGTAATCTATCAAATACACTACAAGACTTTCATCCTGATTCAGCTGATCGTTTTATCGTAGCGAGCGCACTTCAATATAACGCGACATTGATTACATCTGATCAAAGAATACTTGACTGGAAAAGCTCATTAAAACGACTGAATAGCAAGCATTAACCATTTTGCTGTCATTTTAATACGTCAGAGTGGATATCAACTACTCAATGTATCCAAGACCCAGGTCAGAGATCTGAACCCCTTGTAAAAAAAATAACAAATGGGCATTAAAAACATAGAAGATAACGGCATTTATGTAGACTATTGCCCATTAACCAAGCCTCCAGCTGAAAGTGTCAAACAAGGCAATGCCGATTCTTAATGACTTCAATGAACAACAAGAGCAAGGTGTTGATCATCAATACGAAGCCAAGCTGTTGCTGATTGGCGAAGGTGGGACTGGTAAAACCAGTTTAATGTGGCGCTTGTATCAGACTGACAAAACGCTTCCGGATGGGAAAAACAGTACCAAAGACATTGATATCTATCGACATGTGTTAAAACTTCACAGTGGACGCGATTTTCAATTTAATGTCAGAGATTTTGGTGGCCGGGAAATCCATCATGCCACCCATCAGTGTTTTCTTACAAAGCGCTCACTTTACATATCACTGGTTGATACCCGTAATAATAACAACTCTGTGCACAATCATGTTTTAAAACTTTGGAAGCAAACCAAGATGATTTTAAGTCGTTATGGGTATTTCAGGAAAAACTAAAAAGGTTTGAACACTTTTACACTGAATACACGAGCATCGAACACTTGAAACACCAGTTTAGAGATCAGCTGGATAAATTGATGTGTAAAGGCTTTTTCTTGCGTGTTGAATCGTCATGAGTCAATTAACCTGAAGCCAGATTAACCCTGGTCTCCACATGTTGAATCGTGGTTTCACGATGCGCGATAACCAGAATGGTGAGTTTGCCTTGTAATTGCTGTAAGGCTTGCTGGATTTTCTGTTCATTGTCATGATCGAGAGCACTGGTGGCTTCATCAAGAATCAGTAATTGTGGATTTGACAGTAATGCACGGGCCAGGGCCAAACGTTGACGCTCACCACCTGAAAGCCGGATACCACGATCACCAATAATGGTATTCAGCCCTGTTGGTAATTGCCTGACAAATTCATCAGCCGCCGCCAGTTTTAGCACCCGCCAACAGTCATCATCAGTTGCCTGATCATTGACCCAGATCAAGTTGTCACGAATCGATTGATGAAACAAGAACACTTCCTGGGTGACATACGCCACCCGGCGGCGCCAGGCCAGGCGTTGCTCTCCACTAAGTTCGATTCCGTCACAGGTAATCGAGCCGGAATCTGGGACCAGCAACCCGGCTATCAGATCAGCCAGCGTGGTTTTACCGGAGCCGGATGGGCCAACCAAAGCGACTGTCTGATTGCGTTGTATTTCCAAATTCATGGGTTCGAAAACCGGTTGGTCTTGTCCCGGATAGCGATAACTGACATCGTGTAAGCCTATGTGCTGATTGAGTACTGGAGTTTGAACCGTACTGGCTGATTGTGATTCCTGAGCTGCTTCACAGCGCATTAGCATGTCATCAACATCATTGATCGCTGGAACTGCATGTAACAAGCGTTGGCACGTGGATTGAATGGTCAATATCTGTGGTAACAGACGGGAAAAAATGACCAGCAGCAAAAGCAGAGATGGTAAAGCGATATCCAGCCATTGCAGGGAAAAATAAAACAGCAGACTGAAAATAATCACAGTCCCAACGGCAAACACCCACTGCGTTAAAGCGTTGATTTTAGTGATACGTATTTGCTGCTCTTCAAGCAGCACACTGGACTGCTCAACCTGGTCGGCATAAAACTGTTCGCTTGAATAACTTTTGATCATCTTCAAACTAGCCAGCTGTTCAGTCAACATCTGAAAAATGCTTTTGAAACTGGTTAACTGTGTATGCCCGGAGCGATAAACCAAACGGTTGAAAGGTAACACAATGGCCAGCAGAATGCTCGCACAGACCAGCGCCAACAGGCACATCTGCCACGACAACAACAAGGCAAACCCGATATACACCAGCGCTAATATTAAATTGCTGAGCAATTGCACTATTTGCTGGACAGCTACGCCGATACTCTGGACCTGACCAGTCAAGCTGTGGGTAAAATCGGACATTTTGTTTTCTACAATAAACTGCCAATGCGTAGCCAGTAATCGCCGATATAAACGATTGCGAATAAAGTGGATATAGCGTTGCTGAGTCGCTGTATTGAGGACGGAGAGTTGATAACGTAATGAGGCAATTGCCGCGACAATCAGAATGTACAGACACAGTAGCAACGGCAAAGTCAGCTCCACACCCAAGCGACCAAACATACCGGCAACTCCATTTGCCACAGGCGATTCAATGTGCTCGCTGAAATTGATGCCGACCAGGTGTAACAAGGGGATGATCAGTAACAAGCCGACCCCGGCAGTCAACCCTTGCAACAGCATCAGACACAGTGCCAGAGAGATTTTTCCCGGATCAAAACGGAAAAAGTCCAGAAATACCTGCCACAGCCGGGTAATACGTGAATCAAGCACTGCTATGACTTAAATGATTTGTGGATATTGATTGTTTCGCCAGAATTTCATCCCGTTTGATTCGACCAGGAGATACACTGGTTGGACAAAGCCACAATCGCGGAGAAAAAAACAAGAATTTGTCATTCTTTTTAAAGTCGAATCTATTTTTTGAATATACTTCCGAATGTTGAGCAATCAAACGTAAAATGGCCTACGAAGGCATAACAATCAAATTCATAAAACCCCAGAAAACTTCTCTAATCACTTCATCTCTCTGGTTGTTTTCTAGGTAGTGGGTCAAATTTGTAGGAGCGACTTTAGCCGCTGTTCGCTCAGAAGCCTTGATCGCGGCTAAAGCCGCACCTACATCCATAAGAAATTTTCTAACAGTAATCGCCGTGCCATTGTTGGACATATCCAACAAACGATTGTGGTTCTCTTTGTACACACAATCTAAGCTTATCCGTTATACTTGGCACAATAAATGCCAGGTTCTGAATTGTGGTTCTATACATTCAGTATATTCGGGACAAGAGGTTCGAGTTCCTGTAGACGGTTTCCATTCGCGATAAGCACAATCACCATGACCGATAAATCGGCTTGGTTTTGCTGATATTCCATATTTTTGTCAGCTGTGATTAACGCGGCAAATTTATGCTCAAATGCCAACTGGAGAAGTTGGCCATTTTTTGTTCCTGCCCAACCCATCTGTTGAACTGTTTGAACCTCGAAATCTGCCGGATATGATGCTGAGAGTTGCCGTGGTACTTGCTCATCAAGCAGCAGCTTCATCAGATTCAATAATCTGTTTCATTGCAAGTTCAAGCAATGTGGTTGTTTGATCCCGAGATACCGTTGGAAAATTGTCCAAAAAGTCATCCAGGCTATCTCCTGCCTCTAAATGTTCAAATAAAATACGCTCCGGAACTCTAGTTCCAGCAAAAACCGTGGTGCCACCGAGAATTTCAGGATCTTTGTTAACAATTGAATTTGACATTTCTTCACCTCTAAAGGAGTTTACCCTATATTTTCGGCAGATGCTTAATTGAGCGCATAACACCAAGACAAGCTGTGCTTGACGTTAGGCAAGTGATGCAGCAGCGAAAGAAGAACGCAATTAATGTTTTCAGGAAATTCTGTAATATTCTGGGAGCTGCTAAATTAATCGGCAACAGCCACACGCCCATTAGTTTTCTGTTGTTTAATAGTGTGAACTTGACCAGCTAGCAGTGCATCCAGTCGTTGTTGCTCGCCATTTGGCCAGATCACTGTAACATCAGCTGTTTTGCTGTTACCCAGGCCGATATGCTGTACTTTGGGATGCACCGACATATAACCGATGGAGCCGTGAATTTCACGCCATTGCCGGGGTTGGTTAGCGGTCTTCACAATGAGTTTAGCGCCAATGGCATCGCGGTTGACGCCTTGTTCGGGGTCGCCAACCAGCTTGAGCTTGATCCAGTTTTGTTTCAGGTGTTGTGCATTGTTGCGGAATAATCTGGCTGAATCATGGTAGTTATTGACGACGATATCCAGGTCTCCGTCTTGATCATAATCCAGGTACGCAGCACTGCGTGAATTGCCGATGAAATCGACCCCACTCTGTTTGGAAAAATTCTGGAAACGGCCATTGTCATTCACGAAAAACACATTCGCCTCTTTGGTGCTGACAGGAATATAAACATTCATTTGCTTGTTTTTTAACGGGTCTGAGTAATACGGGTTATCACTGCTATACAAATTGAATTCGTTCATACCATTCAGCACATAGAGATCTTCATCGCCATCATTGTCATAATCGAAAAAATCGGCATCCCAGGACCACCCTGTTGATGAATATCCACGATCCACAGCCTTACTCAGTTCATACACTGTCAGCTTGCCGTCTTGCTGTTGTGAAAGAAATAAATCATTGGCTTCGACGACTCGCATGTTGGCGAGCTTGTCGGGATTGAATTTCATGGTGGTGTCAGAGGACGGCAAGACATATTTCTCGTCCTTGTTCATGGTGACGATATTGGAGATATAGATATCCGGCAGTAAATCGGCATTGAGGTCGGCAAGCCCTATATTCATGGTATACGATGGCTTGCCGGTGGCAATTGTTTCGGAAACATCGCTGAATGTCCCATCACCTAGATTCCTGAAATAGGCATTCACGCCGAAATCGTTGCCGACAATTAAATCCTGCAAGCCGTCATTGTCAAAATCGGTATGGGCAACCGCTTGCGCCCAGCCGCTGTGATCCAGATTGCTGCCAGTAGTGACATCTTTGAAGCGAAACTGCCCCATATTCTTAAACAGCCGATTCGGCAAGCCGTTGCTATTTCGACGTTTCAAAGTCGGTAACACACCATGCAGATAATCCCCGAAGTAAGTGATATAGACATCGAGTAAACCATCGTTATCGAAATCAAACACGGTTGCCGGACCACCAACCAGGTTTTTGCCGCCGAGATCAGCTGTTGCTGTAACATCCTCGAATCTGGTATTACCCAGATTACGATACACCCGGTGGCTGTCGTCAACATAAGTGATCAGGATATCCTGCAAACCATCGTTATCGAAATCAGCAATCAGGGGCTGACGTGGTTCGCCGGGCTGGTTGTCAGACTGGCGTCGCCAGTTCAGGCCTGACTGCTCGGTGATATCCTCAAACCGGCCTTGTCCACGATTAATATACAACGTGTTACCCAGGCCACTGAGAATCAGGATATCAGGCAACCCATCGTTATTGATATCTTCAGCTGCGATCCCGGAACCACCGAAAGCCGGTGGGATAGTGATAATGCCGGTCGTTTGATCTTTTTTCAGGTAACTGCGCAGCAGACGATTAAGCCAGTCCGATGAGCGGTGGTTGAAATCCAAACCGGATTGTTCAGTAACATTGGTAAAATACAACTGGTCAGTTGCCTGGTTGGTTTGTGATGATGTCGCCGACTGCAATGTTTGTTTTTGCGGCTTGCTCTGTTGTTTAAGCGCTTGAGCATTACCATTAACCCGTTGTTGAATTTCCTGCATAGCACTGGCCAGATGCTCCAAAGCGATACGCTTTTGGCCTTGAGACCGACCTTCCATGCCTGTCATGCGCAGCAATAACACCCCAAATTGGGCAATGTTCTCAACCAGTAATTCCGATGCAAATGGATCGGGTTCCAGGTACGCAACAAATTTTGGCGCAGTTACCGCAAATTGCAGATAACGCCAGTGAATACCACTATCTCTGAACGCATCCATATCATATGATTCGATCTCTATTTGTTGATCGGGATCAAGCGCCGGAAAAAACCGCGCATCCTCGTATTCATTGATCGTGTGCGGAATGAATTGCTGAGCAAACTGATTGACATCCGAGTCTTTGATCACCTTGTGACCGTTCTTTATCGCGACAGCCTCAGCGCCTTTGTATAAATCACCAGCAAATGCAATCAGAGTTTCCGTAAACTGGTTTTTGAACTGAACCCCGGTTTGCGGATCTTCCGGCCAGCGGTTTCGTGCAAAATAGACTTGCAGGTTGCGCACGAACAACTGGTTATTGATCTGATTGTAGGCTTCATACGACTTGACTTTCTGATCGATCACCGCTTTTAACAGCTTTAAAGAATTCGGCTTCAGTGAACTTTTATCTAGAGCTTGCATTGTTGATTCCTGCCCAGATGCACTGACTTGTTTGCGATCGCTGTTGAGCAAATCCATCCATGCAGTACGCAGTGTGGATTCGCTTAACTCATATTCATTTTCGGAACGGGCTTTTTGGTCAGCATTTTTTAAGACAGCCAAAACGAACAAATCCAGGCCTTGCTTCATTTGCCCAATGGCAGCTTCTGTCAGGCTCAAATAATTGGCGCTGACATCAAAAATGTGTTGTTGTTGCACTGCGAGAATTGAGCGCAATGAGTAGGCTATGCTGCTGTATTGACGATAGTCCGTTTTACTGATCGTGAATGACTTGTCATTTTTAAAGGTGATGCGCCAATTGCCTGCCTGGTATTGCCGGGTGGTGAATAACTCATCAATCGCCTTAGTCACATGCTGTTTATCAACCTGCTGAGCTTTTGCAGACTGTGCCAATTTCGATGCCCTGCTCCACACCTGCTCAATCCATTCAGTTTGCAAGTCATTCTTGGCAAAACGTGCGGCATCGGTTAATGGCGTTCCGTACATAAAGTCCTCTAACCTGGATGCGGTTGCGAAACATTTGGGCTCATGTTGCCCCTCCAGCTTTTGAATATTACCGACAATATCTGAGAGCGTATCAGCATGGCTGGCTGTAGTTGACAATAAAAGGGTCAGGTTTAAAAACAGGAAAAAACCAGGGCGGATCATAAAGTGTACCTTAGGGAATTAAAATAACAAATGAAAATAGCAAACAGCATCAAATCAGGTTTACCCTGTGGGGTGTTAAGCTTGGATGACTGTTTAAGTCTAGTACAGACCAGATACAAAACGGCAGTTCCTGTAGCAGATGATGTGATTCAAGACTGGGTCGTCATTAAAGTGTCATCTGCTTTGATGCAAATCAAGTCTGAAACTGGCAATTCGGCTACGGTGTATCCATCTCATGTTTGAATGGTAGCTCGACCTCGGTAATGACACCGGCTTCCGGATCTGTAAAAACGTCCAGGTCAATCTGATTTTCACCGCGAGCGACAATACAGGTGACAACAGCATCACCGGTGATATTGACTGCTGTTCTAACCATATCCAGCAGCCGGTCTACACCAAGAATCAAACCAATACCTTCAACAGGCAAATTGACCTGGTTAAATACCATGGCCAGCATAATCAACCCGACACCGGGTACTCCGGCAGTACCAATCGAGGCCAGTACCGACATGGCGATAATGGTCAAATACTGACTGAATTCCAGATCAATGCCATAGACATTGGCAATAAAAACAGTTGCAACGCCTTGCATGATCGCCGTACCGTCCATATTGATGGTTGCGCCGAAAGGGACTGTGAACGCAGCGATGGAATTGTTGACCCCCATACGTTGCTCCACGGACTGCATTGTAACAGGAATGGTGGCATTTGAACTGGCAGTGCTGAATGCAAAAATCTGCGCCGGGCGGATTTTCGCCATAAATGTCAAAGGATTGAGCTTGCTCAAGAGCACCAGCAGCAGATTCAACGTGCCAAGAGCATGAATCAGCAAACACCCGATGACGACAAAAAAATAACCTGCCATTGGCAGTATCAGAGCAATACCCTGCTCTGAAAACGTTTTTGCCATCAGGAAAAATACGCCGATTGGTGCAAAATCCATGACGATGGTAACGACTTTCATCATGACTTTATTAAGGTATTCAGCTCCGCTGGCAATTGCTTCCCCAGCCTTGCCTGCCATTAACATGGCAATGGAAAACAAAATAACAAAAAAGATAATCTGCAACATTTCGCCATTGGCAAACGCATGCACCGGATTGCTTGGTACGATGTTGATGAAAACATCGGTTAATGGAGGCGCTTCTTTACCTTGAAAGCCTGAATTTTGAATCTGGATGCTGTCACTTTTGCCCGGTCCGACTAAAATCGCTATTGTCAAAGCAAGTGAAATCGCCAATGCTGTTGTCAGCAAATAGAGTCCGAAAGACTTGACCCCAACCCGCCCCAGCATGCCGACATCGCCAATTCCAAACACCCCACAGATCAATGAAAACGTCACTAACGGCACGACCAGCATCTTCAGACTATTGATAAACATGGCACCGACCACATGAAACAGGCCATGAACCAGATAGGTTTGTACCCAGTCAATACCGCTCGCCAACCAGTTGAGCATGGCTCCCAGAATCAGGCCAAGCACCATCCCGATAAGAATTTTTGTTGTAATTGATGTTTTTTGACTCATATCTAATGGTCTGCTTTTAGGGTAATTGTGGTTTTAACACAGGGATCGGGGTTAACCGGTTGTCAGGCAATTGAAACTGAAACGGCATGCACACCCCCCTTTTGCCATGCATTCGGTCATTTCCACGTTAGATTCGGACAAGGTTGACAACATGGCCTGATCAAACTGGCAGACCTCGGGGTATTTTTGGGCGAGATCATGATAAACACAATTGCAGGCGTTGATCACTGGATGCTCGCCATCTTTCTGCTCCAGAACCGATGCTTCATAACCCATGTCTTGCATGATTTCTGTGATGGCTTGAATTTTGTCCTTAACGGCCACTCCTTTGACACGGTTCAACAACCCTGCAGCCTGACGAGTCCCCAGTTTGTGCAGGAAATGCTTCAACCCATCCGATCCGAGCTCTTGTTTCAATTCATCGAGCAACAACGAAGAAAACCAGGAATACTGTTTGGTAAACAATGCGATACCAGATTCACTCAGACTATAGGTTTGTATCGGCCGCCCAGCTGTTTTGACTGTTGCGCCAGCTTCTATAAAACCATCGCGTTGTAATACAGTCATGTGTTGTTGAATCGCGGTTCTGGATAAATCCAGCTCCCGGGCGATAGCATCGATGGATAACGCATCTCGGCTGTTCATCAACAGTGTAAGAAGTTCTTGTTGGCGGGAACTGACGGCTTTTTGCATCGATTTTGTGTGTATTGAAAGACAAACCGCATTATGTACTGCAGCAGCTTTTTGATGAACCAGGATATTTAATTATCACTGTGTTAATAAAACAATTGAAGGTATTTCCAATCATTAAAAAATTGACCCTACACAAGTATATTAAATTGTAACAATTGACACCATCAACTTCTTTTAAATTTAAAACGATGATTGACAATCAATCTGGAAAAGCTACTCTGCTCAGCTCGTCACAAAAGATTAACAAATCAATGAATGTGAAACCCGATACGTTGCAGATTCAGATATAATTGTCTGCTTTATGATGGAAGCAACGTCACTACAAGCTACATGCTGACAAACGTATATCATTAAAAAACAATGAAATTTCAGTCGATTACTGATTTACGCATACGCCATACTAAAATTGTAGCGACTCTTCACAACCGTAACCGTTTAGACAACAATCTAAATCATTTTATTCTCGCTCACTTAGCTTAAATACGGAAATAACCATGCCCAAAGTCACTCTGGATAATCAGACTTACGATTGCGGAACCAATCAAACAATTCTGGAAACCTTGTTAACGCATCAAGTCGATGTCCCCTATGGTTGTAGACAGGGAATTTGTCATAGTTGCATGATGCAAAGTACTGAGGGCACCCCTCCTGAAGAAGCGCAATTCGGGCTCAATGATGCAGAGCTTGCACAACAGTGTTTTCTGGCCTGTCAATGTTATCCTGAAGAGGATATGCAGATTCGGTTACCTGGCGATGCTCAATCAGTCGCAGCAACTCTTGTCTCCAAACAGATATTAACAGATGAAATTGTGCAACTGGTGTTTGAGCCGGACGAACGCATTGAATTTCGCGCTGGACAATTTGTTAATTTACAACGCAAAGACGGGTTGGTGCGCAGTTATTCAATTGCCAATGTGCCTGCAAATGACTGCTCCATGGAATTTCACATACGCAAGCTAAACAAAGGGCAGTTTAGTGAATGGGCTTACGATACTTTGACCCAAGGCGAGACAATTGACATCCACCCGCCCCAGGGTGAGTGTTTTTACATACCGGGTAATCAACAACAGCAGTTGTTACTGATCGGTACAGGAACCGGTTTAGCGCCGCTGGCCGGAATTATCGCCGACGCATTGGCCAACCAGCATACCGGACCGATCCATTTATTTCATGGCAGCCGGGAAGCCAGCGGTTTGTATCTTGTTGAGAAATTCCAGCAACTGGCCCAGGCACATGGAAACTTCAGCTACACCCCGTGTGTTTCACAATCTCCTGCCCCGGATGCATACAGCCTTGGTCGAGCGAATACTCTTGCTTTGCAGATGTACCCGGATTTGACTGGCACAAAAGTATATTTATGCGGCCATCCGGAAATGGTTAAAACCACACAACATCAGGCTTTTCTGGCCGGAGCCAAAGTTAACGACATTTACGCAGATGCGTTTCTTGTTGGCGACAACCAGGGTTAACTTGGACTGATCAGTTCAACAACCGGAATCAGACTGCTGAGAGTCATATTCGCCATCTGGCAATTGCACCCACTGTTTGCGTAACCGGGTTCGGTTTCTGGCCAGCCAGTACAACCCGACCAGAGGAATGCCAGAGGTAATTTTGCCCTGTTCGAGCATGTCCATGGCTTCAGCAAAACTGACAACAAATGCGCGAATATCTTCATCTTCACTCTTTAAACCGAACAAGCCACCAGCATCCCTGCTATCAACACGGGCACAATACATATGAATGCGCTCCGATGAGCCACCTGGTGTGGTGAAGAACACATGCGCCAATTCCAGATCCAGCACTTCGCAGCCGGATTCTTCCAGACTTTCCCGGCGCACCACAGCTTCAGGGTTTTCGCCAGGCTCAATGGCACCAGCTACGATCTCCAGCAACCAAGGGTATTGCTCCTGTTCGATGGCACCTACCCGGAATTGCTCGATTAATACCAGATTATCCCTGATCGGGTCGTATAACACCGCAGCCACACATTCTCCACGCTGGAACAGTTCCCGTTCCAGAGTGTTGCTCCAGCCGCCTGCAAACAAGGTATGACGCAATTCGACGACATCAACCCGGAAAAAACCCTGAAAACCGACGTGTTTACTCAGTAATTCAAATTGTTTTTTCAAGAATTTGCCTCATAACTGATGCGGTAAATGACACCACGCTTGTCATCCGAAACCAGTATACTGCCATCATTCAATTCAATAATATCAACCGGTCTCCCGATCACTTCCTCATCATCTTGCAACCATCCTTCAGCAAAAACTATTTCCTCGACTGGCATACCTTGCTCAAATCTAAGCATCACGATCCGGTATCCATGAGGGACACTGCGATTCCAGGAGCCGTGTTGAGCAACAAAGGCTTGGCCATGATACTGTTTTGGAAAAGACTTGCCTCGATAGAAATGGATACCGAGTGGAGCGATATGGGCTGGATACTTCCACACAGGTGTGGTGAATTGATCACAAGATTTCTGCTTGCCATATTTCTCATCTGCAATGTCCCCGGCATGGCAATACGGAAAGCCGAAATGCTGTGCCTTGTCTGCCAGATGATTTAACTCGTCTGCCGGTATGTCATCACCGAGATAATCGCGACCGTTTTCATTGAAGAATAAACCACCTGTATCCGGGTGCCAATCAATGCCCAAGCTGTTTCTAACTCCTTTGGCCACAATCTCACGCTCACCACCATCAGCATTCATGCGAACCAGGGTTGCATAGAGTGGATGTGGTTTTTTACAGATATTACACGGCGCTCCGATTGACATGTACAACTTGCCATCCGGGCCTGCTTTCAGATAACGCCAGCCATGCCCTTTGGCGTGTGGGAAATCATCAACCAGAACTACCGGATCTGGTATCTTATCGAGATGTTGTGAAGGGTTTTTCCATCTTAACAAACGGTCAAAAGTCGCGACATACAAGGTATTGTTCAATATTGCAATGCCATTCGGCAAACTCAGATCATTGGCAAGAATATATTTTTGCTCGGCATACCCATCACCATCGACATCCCGTAACGCATAAACCGAGCCGTTAAATCGTGTTCCCACATAGACGACTCCCT
>JAHZJL010000173.1 GCA_022600935.1 Gammaproteobacteria bacterium | reverse complement strand
GCGAAAACCATTGAACAAAATGTTTCAATCCCTACGCGCATTGCTTTGCTGATATCTTCTTCTGTTAACCCATCGATCACAATTTCAAGGACTGATTCGATTTCAGCAGATAACTGAGAATTGGTTACCCCTTTCAGTGTTGGGCAAAAAGCATCGTTGGTTGAGGCGTGTAATGCGGCATATTTGGAGCCGACTTTTGAACCTGAACGAACGACGCCACCAGGGAAAGGCAAGATAATATTGGGAACTGTTCGCATCGCATCAACTGCTTTTTCACTGGCAGTTAATGCAGCATCCAGCGTTTCGGCCATCACTAATAAGTTGCCGCCCCCAATTGCATTGACTTTGCCGGTTGTTTCCTCCACAAGAAATTCACCGTCCATGACTGGTATCCGCCAATAACGATTTTCATTGATCAATTTTGAAGTCTGGAATCCATCGCCAAAATAGCGTAGATTTTTTCCCAATGGAATGCGCTCTCCACCCTCTATCCCTGAGAACAATGCAGATCCGGGTGATGTCAATACCGTTTGTCCGGCACGTGTTTCGAGTTGTTTCATCAAGGTTTTGCTGCCCATGGCAAACAACATGGCTGAATAGCCAGGACGACCGTCTGGAGTTTCTGACGGTTCCAGTTTGCGTTCTATATCAGCTTCACATCCGCAGCCGATCACCGAGGTAGCAAAGCCGGTCATGGAACGAGCTGAATTCCAGGCCCAATGGTCGGTGTGCGCGGTAATGATGACCCGGGTTGCTTTCATGGGAAATGCTTCGGCGAATGTTTCATCAATTGTGACGCCGTTGATTATCATTGTGCGCTCCCAATTGTTGGATGTACGGTTAGACTGCCACGACCATCTTCAGTAATTTCATCATCGCTGATTTTGAAATTCCCTACCTTCATGGTCATATATCGTTCAAAATAATCTTTTAAGTGTGTTTCAACTGATCTATCATACTCCGGCCTGACAACGTGCGTTGTACCCCAGGTCACATGAACAACCTCGCCATTTTTAACCACAAGCTCGCCATTTTTAAAGACATAGTCTGGCGTTTCGAACATCGCCTCTCGATCAGTATTTTCTGTGTAAATTGTAATGTCAGCCCAATCACCTTCACCCAGACTGCCACGATTGGTTAGTCCAGTAATTTTGGCGGCACCTGCACGAGTCAAAATAGCGATTTCCTGTAATGAATATTCACGGTCAATTGAAGCGAGAGTCGTCATTTTCTGTGCTTCTGGATGAATTGTTGTCAACATCTCATCACGAAAAGTCTTGTCCATCAGTAATCGAATCAAATGCGGGTAGGTTGTGAATGGTGCGCCATTTGGGTGGTCGGTGGTTAGAAAAATTCTCCATGGATCATCAACCAGCAGAAAAATCTCCAAGCCTATCGCCCACTGTAAGGCGTTGACAAAATTTTGATCTCTATATTTAAATGGTACGAGTCCACATCCAGCATCACATTCGATATCCATGCACACCCATTTGTTAGGATTAGCGAAACTGTGGTTGGCATATTGATGCATACTATCGCCAGAAGCTGTGATGGTCTGCCCAAACATGATTTGGCCAACATCAAGAGAAATGTTTTTATTGGAATTAATTGCCTCTGCGATTTCAGCTGCGCCGGATGAGAATTTAAAATCTCCCTCGGTCCCATAACTGTGGAACTGGATGTGAGTCAAATGCATTGGCAAGCCATCGACTGCTTTAATTGAATCGAGCGTTGTCTGCATATTTCCGGGCACGCCCAGATTACACCCATGAACGTGCAATGGATGAGGTATTCCTAGCTGCCTGACTGCGGTTGCCAGGGTCTTGAGAATGTCGCGTGGCGTGACATTGTAATACTTGTTTTCCTCGTCAAGATCGAGTTTGCGCTGATTGAATTTAAAAGCGCTGATTCCGCCGGGATTAACAACCTTAATCCCAACGCCTTGTGCTGCGCGCAAGACCCATGCAACATAATTGTTGATGGCTTCCTGGTCTTTGTTGGCAGTCATCAAGCGTAGTAAATAGTCATCACTGCCCAACATGATATAACCGCCTTTATCCAGAATTGGGATATCAGCCATTTCCATGTGTGCTTGTCTTGCGTTAACGGGCAAAACAGCAGGTTCAAAACCTGCGGTATATCCCATTTCAGCATAACGATATCCAGTGACATGCGTACTGGGCATGACGTGACCAGTTCCCGAGCGAGTGATACTGGTTCTTGCAACAGGATCATCACGGTGGTTTTCAGGCATTAAAATTCTGGCGATATTGCTTTTCCCGCCACCGATATGAGTATGCAAATCAATTGCACCAGCCATGACGACTTTGTTGCTGATGACGTATTCTTTATCGATGTTGGCATTTTTGGGCTGTTTAACAATACGCCCGTCTTTAATAAAAATATCCAGTTGTTTGCCATTGATCCCGTTTGCAGGGTCATAGACTATACCGCCAGTGAGTTTTGTTAACATAGTTTGGCTTTCCTACAGGGCTTGTTGTATGGCTGTTAATACTTCCGCGCTACTGGGAAGTCCGGAGTCTCTCAGCTTTTTCAGACGGATCGCCACGACATTATCCAGTCGATAAGCATGGCCGGCATGGTCGATGCCCGGAGTGCCAACCGGAATAAATACATTGGGTTCTTGATCAAATGTCATTCCAGACCGACCCAGGACAATGGATGGCATACTGGTCTCCGGTGGAGTCGATGAACTGTTAAACGCTTGAACCCATAGCAGACTATCTGCTTCCCCATTGTTTAGCATCAACTCAGTATCGAAAAGGAACGGATCATATTCAGGGAAACCACTTGAAAAACTACTGCGTGCAGGATATCCGGTGATCCACCCGCAAACCTGATTCGCTGTTTGATCCCCTTCACGTCCACCTAAAGGAAAGCCGGAGCAACGTGTTGTCAGATTTAAGTCTTTCACAAGTTCACATGTTGTTTGTACGGTTAGATCAGCATGCGCGTAATTCTGGGCTGCTGCAGACCAGGTGATCACACTATAACTGGCCTTTTTAAGAGTTTCAGCTAGCTGCTGTAACTCAGTTAGAGTAATTCCATTGACTGTAGAAGCCTGCATGGGCATGTTTTTTATCAATGCCCTGAGAACAGAGAGTACTTCTGGTAAGTGCTCATTTGTACACTCAATAACCCGAGGCTGGTGCTGAGATGGAGAAACAGCAGCATTTCCCTCAGGTGGTTTGCCAAGAAAAATAATCTCACGTTGACTGGTGTCGTCAACGAACATGGAATCTTGATTCCAGATAAACAAGTCAAAAAAGCGTGGAGAAAATACTTCAAGATCAGTACCGATGACGAGTAGTACGTCACATCGGTTTTTGATTTCAGCCAGCGTGGTATTCATCCAGCCCGAGTCTTGCATAGCCAGAATATTTCTTCTCGTTGCATTGAAGTTTTCATTATCAACCACAGCACCATTGACG
>JAHZJL010000172.1 GCA_022600935.1 Gammaproteobacteria bacterium | reverse complement strand
CTTCGCATGGCTTGGTAATTTCAGGCGCTTATCGAAAGATTATGAAATCCTGACAAATTCGGCTGAAAACATGGTTCGAATTGCGATGATTCAAATTACACTGGCGAAATGTGTCTAACTTTTAACCAGACAGCTTCTAAAACACGGTGAACTTATCAGCAAATTCATGGCGGAATTAACTGCAGCCGATCATGTGATTACCGTATTCAGTAAGCTTTATTTTCAGTCTAAGTGGTGCATGTTTGAACTGTTAACAATTTATCAGCGTGGAGGCTTTGAGCAGCGTACACACCCAATTATTGTCGATGATTGCGATTTGCAAAGTCAGTCATATCGATTGCAGTTGGTTGAATTCTGGGAGGAGCAGTATCAGACAGCAAAGTCAGCGCTTAAAAACAAGGATCCTGCTGTTGTGATAGAAGAGCAAAAGCGTGTCAATATTTATCGCGATATTTACCAAAATATTAATGAAATTGTTAATTTCGCAGCAGACCGAGTCACAACACCCTTAGCAGAATTAAAACAACAAAACTACGCTCCATTACTGGATCGCATAAAAAAAGTAGCGCCGGAAAACATCAGCTCTGAAATGACTGATGAAGAATACTTACAGCTTATTCGGCAAAGTCTAGCCACTGACTTAAAAAAATCCGATGTTTTTTGTGAGCAACTACGCAAGAGTTGTGAAATTGAAATCGGCGCTACACAACAATTACACGACTATTTGATAGACCAATGTCTCTCAGGTGAGTTTGTTGCGGTTATTCAAAATCTACAGTCAGCATTTGTCGATTGTTTCGACAGTTTAGGAAGACATGCTGTCGTTGAGCTAAAAAACCTCTATCAAGCAGCACAAGGTAGCGTATCAAAATTAGTCTTGTACAACATCAAAAATGACTGGATGTCAGAATATCGAGCATCATGTGATAACACAAACCAGAATGAATACGTGTTACCGGCTATGAGCTTATGTAGTGTAGAAATTGTTTCTTCACGGCAAGGAATGACGATACCGGATTTTCGGATTGATAAAGTCAATAGAGATTTGCAACCTGGTAAAGGATTGAGTATAGAATCCGGTATCCATTCACAAGATGTGACTCGAGATGTTATTACCCGCTTATATGCGAGCGTCATGGGCCGAGAATTAACCACAAACCTCAATGAAGATGAGCTTATCTCAAAGTTAAAAAAAACCATTAAGCAGCGCAAACAGCATAAAAACATAAAGCTCAGAAAAAAGTATTTTCTACTATTTCCAGCTAAAGACAGCAATTCCGGCTTATCAGACCCTGCAGTACAGAGCAGATTAAAACAATTGTTACCGGAGTTAAGTTTTATTCGGCTCTCATCAGCAAGCCATGATGATGTTTTCATTTTAGAAGATGAAGAATTAGCGGTGGCAATAAACGAGTTTTTTACCACGCTGGAGGATTATAAATTGACATGAACAATGAAAGTTTGAAAACAATCACTCAAGACATCTCCAAACTGGATCAGTTAACCAGCTTGCCTCTTCCAGCTTTTGGCTCCTGGCCCGAGTCTGTGCATCAGTTCGATGAAGACAGTATTAATGCGCTGAAAGCGGCTTTGGCTGCACAGCGACCGTTGTTATTGCGTGGTGATCCTGGTACGGGTAAAAGTCAGTTGGCGCGGGCGGCGGCGATTGCTCTTAAGCGTTTGTTTGTTTACGAGGTTGTGAATGCGCATACCGAGAGTCAAGACTTGTTGTTCCGTTTTGATGCAGTGGCGCGTTTAGCGGAAGCGCAGTCTATGCAAGGCTCAGGGTGTACTCCTGAACAGCGTTCAGAGGCCTTGGAGAGTCAACGCTTTATCTCCCCTGGGCCTTTGTGGTGGTCGTTGAGTTATAAGAGTGCGAATGAAGTTTATGAAAAAAGCCAATATCAACTGAGTAGTCCGGAAAAACCGGATAACTGGCAACAACAGCAGGGCAGTGTCTTGTTGATTGATGAAATCGACAAAGCCAATGTTGAACTGCCCAATGGCTTGCTGGAAATGCTTGGTAATAATGCAGTTAACCTGCCCTGGTTAAAAACCACTCTGGGTGGAAATAACAGCTTGCCACCCCTGGTGTTGATAACCACGAATGAAGAGCGCGAACTGCCAGCTGCTTTTGTGCGCCGTTGTCTGGTGTTAAACCTGGAATTGCCCAGTGATGACGACGCCTTTAAAGCGCTAATGGTTGAGCGTGGTGGTCTGCATTACGGCGATTATTGCTCTGAGACAATCAGGCAACTGGCTGCCGAACAATTGCTGGCAGACCGCAAATATGCCCGCGAAAAAGGCGTTGCCAATTTGCCTGGACAAGCCGAATATCTTGACATATTAAGAGCATTGGCCGTGCTGGGTAATAATGAAAACCAACAACAGGCCATGTTAGCCAAAATCGCTAAATTTGCCTTGTGTAAATATCCGCTGATGTACGGGCGCTAGTTGTATGGAACAGAATCTGCACCATCGGCGCCATCATGCGCCAGTGAACCGCGCTGACTTGTTATGGTGTTTTAATTCGCTATCCGAAAACCAACATACTGGCATGGCGAAATTACTTGGCTTTGAGGAACTCCCAGAAGTTAAACAGCAACCTGAACCTGCACACACACATACTGAGAAAGAGCCAGACTTTCAACCCTATCAGCCACAGGAATCCAAGTCTTCACCCGCTGCGAAACAGCAAGGCTCAGCGTATTATCGGGTTAAAGATCGGCGCATTAATGAACCATCTAAAACAACTGCGGATACCACAGATCAACAATTAACCCCGCCAGACTGGTTTAGCGAAGCCAGACCCACTTATTTGCAAGAAACAG
>JAHZJL010000171.1 GCA_022600935.1 Gammaproteobacteria bacterium | reverse complement strand
CAACAAGACCGTTCTTCATTGAATTGCAGTTTTCCCTGAATTCCGGTTTTAAACCCTTGAAACAAAGGATATTCGCTGATTCTATCAATGATTTTCCGAGTGATAGTAATGATCGAATATCACTTTAATATCGATTCAGGAAATTTCCCTGAAACATTCAGGGTATTCCCTAGTGACTATCAATAATTGTGAGCCTATTATTAAAGCGTCACAATCCACTAATGCTGGAGTTAATCATGTATGCATCGGAATACACAACTTGGAATATTCCCCGGTTAGTCGTTCCCCGTGCCTGTCTCAATGACATTCCGATGAAGAAATCGCTGAGTGTTGAGTGTTATCGCATTTTTTGCGAGAGAACCATTCCGATTTGTGTCATTACCGTGGTAATTATCAGCGGATTGATGGCTATATTGACATATCAAAACATTGACAATTCCTTGTTAATGTTCACTTTGTCGATGTTAATCCTGATATCACTTATTCAAATCGGGTTGGCAGACTATCTACGTCGTACCACTCTGTCACCGCATTCAGTTCTGACTTTATTGTTGTGGGTTACTGTAATGACAGGGTGTATCTGGGGGCTCGCAGGATTTGTCATGACAGCGACAACAGATACAACGATCAGTGTTTTGTTTTCAATGGTGATTACCGGAGCGATGGCTTCCGGAGTGGTTATTTTATGCGCTATTCCATGTTTAACCCGGTTGTATATCGTGGCGGTATCGTTTCCTCCTGTATTGGGTGTTCTGCTTCACTCGGTGCAGCCAAATCTTGCGCTGGCTGCGTTAATCGTGTGTTGTGCTGTCTATTTGTTGATGCTCAGTCATCGAATTTTCGAGCGATTACTTGATACCATCCGAATTACACGAATTAACAGCGCAATGTCAGATCACCGTCGGGCTGCAAAAAATCAAATTTATTCATTTCAGAAGACTAATTCAGGCCCGGTCTTTTTAAACCAAAGTCAGCGTCTTTCCTCGACCGCAGCAACGTTGCCCGGAATCCTTTATCAGGCTCAGCGAAAAAATGGGAGCTGGGTACTCACTGATATCAGTGCAAATGCACACACCTTGTTTCGATATAAGCCGGAGTCATTAATCGGCAAATCAATGCTCCACTTATGCGAGCTGATCAATATGCAGGGTCGCTCAATCACTGATCAGGATTTGATTGAAAGCGCTAGCAGTGGATCATGTTTCGAGGTGCGGTACACAGTGAGTAACAGCCAGGGTCAACAACACCAGGTTGTTGAACGTGGTCGTGCCGAATTCAATGATAGCGGCAAACTCGCCTTCGTCGAAGGCATACTGTTCGATGTATCCAATGAGTCGGTTTTATCGCGAAACGACAAGCACCAGTCATGTGTTGATATATTAACGTCTATACCGGAGCGCAGTAATTTTTGTCGTCGCCTTCAGGAGTTGCTCGGTGTCTTGAACCATACTCCAAGAGGACATGCCGTAATACTTCTCAGCCTCGATCATTTCAAAATCATTAACGATATTTACGGACATACCGCTGCCGACAAGTTATTGTGTCAGGTATCCCGAAGGCTTGCAGCTTATGTAAAAGACGGATATTCACTGGCCAGAATCAGTGAAGACATGTTTGGAGTATTGTTGAAAGACTGCGACGAGCAACAAGCAAAACATTGCGCAGATAATTTACGTGAAGCGCTGAGTGATGAATGGTATAGCTGGGGAAAAAAGCGCTTTAATATCAAAGCCAGTATTGGAATCGCTGCGACCAGACACCAGAGCAAGGATTCAGAGACGCTTCTTAATCGTGCAGAGCAGGCGTGTACACTGGCGAGAGAACAGGGTCAGGATTGTACCCAGATTTACCGCGACCGTGATATTCAAATCGTTAATTGCCAGAAAGAAAAATACTGGGCATTACAGATACCGGAATCGATCGCTGCTGGAGATTTGTTTCTTGTTTGTCAGTCAATTGCACCATTAGCTGAATGTCATACTCAAAACATGTGTTATGAAGTTTTGCTTCGTATTCGGGGTCCCAATGGCACCATTATCACGCCTGAAACATTTCTTCCCGGAGCGGAACGTTATCATTTAATGACAGTTATTGATCAGTGGGTTATCGACCGGGTATTGACAGGGTTGCATGATAACCCTCAACATCTGGCTGAACTTGACACCTGTTTTATCAATATTTCCGGTCAATCGCTGGGACATTCTGAGTTTCTTGACAATGTCCTGGCCCAGTTGGATGAGAGTGGTATTTCAGCGCATAAATTATGTTTCGAAATTACTGAAACAGCAGCGATTGTTAATTTTCCTCAGGCCTTACGATTTATCGAATGCTTAAAGGACAGGGGAGCGGAATTTGCACTGGATGATTTCGGAAGTGGATTGTCCACTTTCGATTATTTACGCAAACTGCCAGTTGATTATTTGAAAATCGATGGAGCATTCGTGCGGGATATCGCACATAATGCGATCAGTCGTGCCATGTTGAGTTCGATCAACGATTTTGGCCATTTGACAGGTAAGAAGACCGTTGCAGAATTTGTTGAAAATGAGGCCATTCTGCAAGAGGTTCAACAGATCGGGTTTGATTTTGTGCAGGGTTATGGAATCTCCAGACCCGTTGCTTTTGACTGTTTGCTTAAAGGCCAGGCAACTATTTGTTGTTTGTTGAAGGGAAAACCAGGTAGTGATTTATGTTCCATACAGTCCAATCAACAGCAATGCAGTTGCCAGTCTCAAGACCAGCTCAAACCGGAGATGTATTCACACAATCATTTACAGACCAGGACACATGAAGAAGATGCCGGTCATGGCACATTTGACGAGGAATTTCAGGAAACTGTTGTATCGATGGCTTGATGGCACAGGCGCAAATCCAGAGTCAAGGCTAAAACAAGCAACACCTGATTCACAAGTCAATTTTGTTTAAAAATACATTGTTTGTGAATCAGGTGTTGCTTGTTTTAATTGACGCGCCAAACATCAATTGTCTCAATGTCACATGTATACCGTGTATTTTGTTTTCAAGGTGATACGTTGAAATTCCAATCATTGAACGATCAACACAAACAACCAGGTCAACACACGACTCTGGAGACAATCTGGGATCATTTACCCGGAGTCATCGCTTTTCTGGACAGGAAATGCCAGTTCATCAAGGCAAATCGATCCTGTTGCCAATGGTTTGGAGTCTCTAGCACTGATTTACTCGGGAAATACCTGGTAGATGTTGTGGCTGAAACGGATCTCACTGAACTGAATTCAGTGCTTTCACAAGTCTGGCAGGGACAGTCTGTTACCCATGCATTGCAGGTTGGGCCAGATAGTGGAATCCGCTCTATCCAGGTTACATGTATTCCGATCTGTGACGAGAGCGACCAGGTGCACGGGTTTTATATGGTGGGAACCAGCCATGACGACCCGATATCACTAAGACAACAGCTGGATTTCCTGGCTGGTGAGCAGCAGGTTATCCTCGATAATTTACCTGATTTGGTCGCTTCATTTACATCAGATTATCGCTATGTCTGGGTCAATAAGAGCTATCTGAATTTTTTTGGGTTACACAAGCAGGAAGACATCCGGGGTAAACATGTCCGCGAGATTATGGGAGAACAAGGATGGCAGCTTGTACAACCGTATATGCAACGCGTTGTGTCAGGAGAGCGGGTGATCTACGATGTCGAAGTTCCATCTGCCTCAGGGTTACGTAACCTGCAAGCTGTTTATGTTCCCAGCGTTAATAAGCACAATCAGTTTGAAGGATTTTATGGCCTGATTACCGATATCCATGAACGTAAATTGACCGAATTGGCGTATCAAAAGAGTGAAGATAAATTTCGCGCCGTTTTTGAGCAGAATACAATCGGTGTCGCACAGCTGGATTCAAAAACCGGTAAATTTAATCAGGTTAACGATCGCTACTGTGAAATCATCGGATATCACGCAGAACAATTACAAGACAAAACCATACAATCAATTACACATTCGGGGGATTTGCAACGAACACTCGATAAACTCAATGATTTGCAGGCCGACAGGATTGAGAGTTTTTCAATCGAAAATCGCTATATACGCCCCGACCATTCAATTGTTTACGTGAATCTGACTGTTTCACGAATGGTATCCAGTGAAGTTGATGGCTCCATTAATCTTATTGTTGTGGCAGAAGACATCACTGAATTAAAGGAAGCCCAGAAAGCGAAAGCGCGACTGGCAGCGATTGTCGAGTCATCCGACGATGCAATCATGAGTAAATCACTGGATGGGATGATTACCTCATGGAACAAGGGTGCAGAACGCTTGTTTGGCTATACAGCCGAAGAAGCGATAGGCAAACCCAAGGCGATGCTGTTACCTGCGGATCGACCCAATGAAGTCAATGACAACCTGGCGTGTATCAAGCGCGGTGAAATTGTTGATCACTTCGAAACAAAACGTCAGCGCAAAGATGGTTCATTGATCGATGTCACCTTGTCGGTTTCTCCGGTATACGATTTCAACGCAAAACTCATCGGTGCAGCCACGATAGCACGCGATATTTCCGAGCACAAGGAAGCCCAGAAAACATTGGGTCGACTGGCAGCGATTGTAGAATCATCCGATGATGCAATCATGAGTAAATCACTGGATGGGATGATTACATCATGGAACAAGAGCGCCGAACGCATGTTTGGCTATACAGCCGAAGAAGCAATTGGCAAACCCAAGGCGATGCTGTTACCTGTGGATCGACCCAATGAAGTCAATGACAACCTGGCGCGTATCAAACGCGGTGAAATTGTTGATCACTTCGAAACAAAACGTCAGCGCAAAGATGGCTCATTGATCGATGTCGCGTTGTCGGTTTCTCCGATATACAGTTCCAACAAGCAACTGGTCGGCGCAGCCACGATTGCTCGAGATATTTCCCAGCGTAAACAGATCGAAAGCCAACTGGCAGAGTCGGAGGCGTGGTTTTCCGGAATATTGAATATCGCTGACGATGCCTTGATTGCGGTTGATGAATCCTCAGTGATTCAATTGTTCAACAAAGGAGCGGAGCGCATCTTCGGGTATAACGCAGAAGAAATGATCGGGCAATCTTTGAATACATTGTTGCCCAAACGATTTGCGGAAACCCACCAGTCACATATTCGGGGTTTTGCGAAGACGCCAGTGGTTGCGCGTCAAATGGGTGAACGTAGTGAAATTTATGGTTTGCGAAAAGATGGTTCTGAATTTCCGGCAGAGGCCAGTATTTCCAAACTCAAGACTTCAAAAGGACTGACATTTACCGTCATCCTGCGGGATATCACCGAGCGCAAGCAGATCGAAAACCAACTGGCCGAGTCGGAGGCGTGGTTTTCGGGGATATTGAATATCGCTGACGATGCTGTGATTGCGGTTGATGAATCTTCAGTGATTCAATTGTTCAACAAAGGAGCGGAGCGCATCTTCGGGTATAGCGTAGAACAAATGATCGGACAGTCTTTGAATACATTATTGCCCAAACGATTTGCGGAAACCCACCAGTCTCATATCCGGGGCTTTGCACAGACGCCGGTGGCTGCGCGTCAAATGGGTGAACGTAGTGAAATTTATGGTTTGCGAAAAGATGGTACTGAATTTCCGGCTGAGGCAAGTATTTCCAAGCTCAAGACTTCAAAAGGACTGACATTTACCGTCATCCTGCGGGATATCACCGAGCGCAAGGAAGCCCAGAAAGCCGGGGCAAGGCTGGCAGCAATTGTCGAGTCATCAGATGATGCAATCATGGGGAAATCGCTGGAGGGGATCATTACATCCTGGAACAAAGGCGCCGAACGCCTGTTTGGCTACACAGCAGAGGAAGTGATTGGTCAATCCAAGTCGATACTGTTACCAGTGGATCGGCCCAATGAAGTCAATGAAAATCTGGCGCGCATTAAAGACGGAGAAGTGATACAAAATTATGAAACTGTTCACTGCCACAAGAATGGTTTATTGATCGATGTGTCATTATCGGTTTCCCCGCTGCGTGCTCCTGATGGACAACTCATTGGTGTTGCCACAATTGCACGGGACATCACCGAGCGAAAACGTGCTGCTGAACAGTTAAAAACCACGAATGATCGGCTGCGTATGCTTTCGCAGCAGATGCAGCAGGCTAAAGAAGCAGAACAAAAACGTATTGCACAGGAATTACACGATGAATTTGGACAGGCTTTGTCTTCGTTAAAATGGGATCTTGCCTATCTCAAGCGTGAGATTCAACGCCAACCTTGCCTGAATGATCTGGACAATATCAATGCTCGTATTGAAGATATGTCGAATCTTCTGGGTGATGCCATTGCAACGACCCGGCGGATTGCGACTGCGTTACGTCCCCCCATGCTGGATGATCTGGGTCTGATTCCAGCGTTGGAATGGCAGGCACATGATTTCCAGGAACGTACCAAAATCAGCTGTACATATTGTATCAATCCCGTCATTGGTCCCACGACCATTAATGACGATCAGGCGACTGCCTTGTTCAGGATAACCCAGGAATTGTTAACCAATATACTGCGTCACGCCAAGGCATCAGAAATAACAATCAATCTTGACAGGGACGATAACATACTGGTTTTGCGAGTTAAAGACAATGGTGTTGGTTATCGTGCACCGCCTAATCCACAGGGTGCATCACTGGGATTGCTGGGAATCCAGGAACGTGCTGAATCGTTGGGTGGACGCTTTTCCATTCAAGGCATACCCGGACAAGGTACGACTGCAATTGTACAGATCCCCCTATCGTTGTGACTCAGAGAAAAAAAATCAAATAGTAACTGCTATGATCAACTTTCTTATCGCTGATGATCACGCTTTTCTCCGCCGTGGCTTAAGGCAAGCGCTGCAAGAGGAGTTTTTGTCTGCAAAAATCATTGAGACCGAAACTGGTCGTGCAACAATTGAAGCAGTCAAAACGCATCAATTTGACCTGGTTGTGCTCGATATTAACTTCCCGGATATCAATGGAATTGATGTATTAAAAGAGATCAGGTTGGTCAATCAATCTGTGCCAGTCATCATTTTTACTCTTTATCCCGAAGAACACTATGCATTACGCGCATTCGATGCCGGTGCTTCGGGATATGTCACCAAAGACAGTGGTCCTGATGAATTTATTTCAGCTGTCACCAAGGTTTTGGATGGTAATGCCGAAGCCAGATAGTTAACAGTTAATTCCTGTTCACAGCTGCATAAACAGGCAGATATGGATATCCAGCAAGGTCTGGATACTGGCAAGATCGTTCATAACGCATTTACTGATTTGGGTTTGTTGCACCAGGTGCAAACAATCAAAATCTTTCGAATAATTAAATGATATCAACTTGAAAAATTCCAAATATTGTCGTGTTTAAAGGAGAAGCTGTGCCAAGACGGAGTCGTGTCGTAATACCAAATTGCCCTCATCATATTGTTCAGACAGGGCATAATCGACAAGTTGTTTTTTTGGCAGATAATGATTATGAGTTTTACCTGGAAACATTAAATGAATGGAGGCAGAGTAACGAGATTCGTGTGTATGCCTGGTGTTTGATGAAAAATCAGATTCATTTAATCGTCGAACCACCGGATGATGTGTCACAGCTTGGACAATTGATGAAACGGTTGTCCGGTCGTCAGACACGGTATATGAACCGGATAGAAGATAGAAGTGGGACGTTATGGGAAAGCCGTTATAAATCCAGTCCGATACAAGCGGATCAATATCTGCTCGCATGTATACGCTATATAGAGTTAATTCCTGTAGCCACCCGTGCGGTTAAGCATGCTGAGGAGTATCAATGGTCCAGTTACAACGCCAGGATAAAAGGCCAGGGTCACATGACTCCTGATCTTGACCCATGTTTTTTGGCTTTGGGAGATAATCACGCCAAAAGAACACTGTTTTACCAGGATTATGTCAAATCAGACATTCCTGCAGGAGAATGGGCATTTATCAAAGAAGCGGTAGCAAGAGGTCAATTAACTGGTAATCGTCAGTTTATAGAACACGTTGAAACAATCACCGGACGGCGTATCGAACATCGCCGCCCTGGCAGGCCAATCTCAAATAAAACCGACCAGTATTCGTAATTGCTAAGAAACAGAAAATTAACTATATAATACCAACAATACCTCAGTTGCTGATTTAACACAGTTAGGGCTTGTTGCAATATGGTTGATGGCAATACCACAATACCGATTCAAATCTACTTGTCTTACCGCTGCAAACATGAAGATAGCATTGCAGCGCGAGAGATTCTTGAACAACGCTGTACAGAAGCCGGATTCAAGCTGGTTTACGATGAATCCAGCACGCGTCAAGGGGACAGTCTTATTGAGTTTATGGACGATCTGGTCTCTGCACGTTTTGTCTTCTTGTTCCTGACCCCGGATTATTTTCAATCGGCATGGTGCATGTATGAACTGATTCATTTGCATGAAAACGCCCACCAAGACCTCTATCACATAACTTTGCCCTTCAACCTAAGTGCTAAGATGAGTCTAAAGGTCAAACAACAGGTTGAAAGATTCTGGAATTCAGATGACAACATAGCAAAAGATGAACGCGCTTTTCTGGCCGAACAAATTAAATTGAATGGAAATGATACGCAATTTAAGCAGGACATTTGGCAACGTATTGAAACGGCCTGGAATGAATTGATTCAACCATTTCTGGAAACCCGACAGGATTGGTTGCAACCCGGCACACGAGACACTGTATTATCAGAACAAATTTCAAAACTCTCTGGTCAGTTGGATGAAGAAATAAGCAAGTTTCATCATAAATTTACTAATGACTTGTCTATCGAACTCAAAAAACACTTTAAACCTGATAAGTTACGTAAAGCTCTACAAGCTGAATTACAAGTTGAGACAGCAGATAATTTGGCTTACAAGCTGTTGAATGCACCTAATGTCTTTACCGCAATTACCACAATCATCCGTGTTGTTAAAAATCTGCAAAGAGACCCCTCAGCACATGATGACTGGGGAGAATGGTATGTCCACGGTGAAGATTTATGCGCATTGTTGCTGCTGAACAGTGTTGACAAAACCTGGTGGTATCAAAATCAGCT
>JAHZJL010000170.1 GCA_022600935.1 Gammaproteobacteria bacterium | reverse complement strand
TTTTCCTATCCTAAAACTATTATTAAAATCACGATACACTTTTTTTAAAAGCAAAAAAGGCATTATTATAATATTGTGATTCCGATTAACACTAATCGATTGATGCCCTTTATTCCTTTGGAAATCCCATATAAAATGCAGACCGCCAATTGCATGTTTCATTGTTGCATTGCGTTCAAAGTAGAATTGATAACCGGCTTTTTGAATCTGCCTGTTTCTTAATTCAGCAGATAAATAGGGTGTGGCAGAATCCGGGTACATGAATTTTTCCAAAATTTCACGCTGATAAATCGCCCCGTTATTTGAAATCCTGGATGTCCTGCCAGACTTACCCAGATCATCCCAGCTTCGATGCAAGACATTCAAAATGCGATGATATGGAGTATCATCACCATAGAAAGTCCGCCCACTTGAAACCACATAGTCCTCATTACTGGTTAACGCGGCCAATAAAAGACGTAACCAGTTTTCACTAGGAATACAGTCAGATTCTATAACAGCAACATATCTACCTTTAGATTGACTGACACCAAAGTCCTTCAATACAGCTGATTTAGCAGATGGATGATATATAACCTTGAGGTCAGGTAACAGCTGGCTGATTTCAACAGGAATTGGCTGATCAATATTCTCCTCACTTTCCACCAGAATCACTTCAAACGATTCCGAAATATCCTGTGCAGCAAGTGAATGAATCAATGCTTCTTCACATTCCCATGATTTGATACAGTTCGGCTCATAATCCGAGACCATTACCACGCTCAGTCTATAGTTACCTTGCACAATACCCCCCGTATTATTTATAACTGCTTCTAAACCTCACAAGATATATCATGGTATTAAAATCATTAATAAATGAAAACGTTCATTTTTCACCGCAAGAATCCTGTAACACGTTTTTTCCGGTATTCTCGTAACACCACTAGAAAAATATAAATATTCAACCACAAGCTGTCAATGTGACAGTGATATTATCTTCCCCGCCGTATTCATTGGCTCTGGCCACCAGATCACGGCTGGTTTGATCAAGTGTTTTCTGGCCTTTGGCATATTCACTGATCAGTTCAGATATTTCGTGGTCAGGCACCATGCTGTTCAAACCATCTGAACAGGCTAGAAAAATATCGCCCTTTTTCAGCCCGTGGCGTTTTAAATCGATTTTGGGCTTATCGGAAACACCGACTGCATTCATAATGATATTGGTTGAGGGTGCAGGACCGATTCGTCCATAATCCAGCCATTGTTGATACAGTGAATGATCTTTTGTCAATGCCTGTAACCGTGTATCCCTCCATAGATATACACGGCTATCACCAATATTGAAAATAACAGACTCATGTAATTCGGGTTGCAACCAAACTCCAACCAGAGTTGTCCCCATACGCTGTCTTGCTTTATATCCACCGGCCTTGTTTTCCCTGAGGATTTCACGATTAGCTCTGATTGCTGCAAGTTCAACCAGCGCTAATAATGGATTGGGTAAATCCAGCCAGGTTTTATCCTGATCGTCGTCATCACCAATAACGTCTGACACATGTTGTTTACAGTCTTCAAGACAAGCAAACAATTGCTGGCGAAATATGGTTGCCGCAAAACTGCTGGCAAGCTCACCGGCTTCATGTCCACCCATTCCATCGGCAACCAGCATCAAACATAACTGCTCATCGACACAAAAAGAGTCTTCATTGATTTTACGTAAGCGGCCAACATCAGTCCAACTCGCCATTTTTATCTTAAGCTGTGATGATGACACTCAATACCTCATTGCAATAAATCTAAATAACAATTAACTTAACCAGGCAACTCTAATATAAATCTTATTAATATTGATTTGTTCAGTCTCTTTAAAACACAACTGTATTGTATTGTGCTAAACAATAAACCGGCTACAAACCAATCTGACCTGGGTACTGGTAAAGCACTAATTTTGCAAAGCCAGGATTTTGACAGAACAGCGCCATATTCACTCAATTACTCTATGCACATTGCGCTTTAAAGAATGCAGCACTTGCAATGAAGCAATTGTTGAGCTCATTGAAACCTTGTTTCTATCAATGAGAAAAAAACCAGGGTTTAGTCACTGATGTAACGACCTATGTTAAAGAATAGTCGTTTCTGGATTAGATTCACAAGTTCAGCGTCAATGACTACTCATTCTTTGACGAATAACACAATTACTGATGTTACTCGCTCAGTATAACCAGCAAACGCATATTTTTTCAGTCAGACTTTGATATCGGCTCCAACCACTATTTCTTTAACTGGTTTGTCTATTTTACCCGGGAAAACAAAGATATCCTGAACAAAGCTGCAACACTGATGGCATCGGTAATCTGTCCTTCTGTTGCCATGTGTACAGCTTGCTGCAATGGTATTTTTTTTATGGTGATATCTTCACTGTCTTCAAATGCAGGTGTTCCGATCGTCAAATCCCGAGCGATGTATACATAGGCTTCTTCGTCGGTCACTGAATTTGAGGTATGTAAATGCAGGAGTGGCGTCCAGGTTTGTGCACTTAACCCGGTTTCTTCCTGTAATTCGCGCTTTGCAGTCGTCAATAAATCCTCTCCGATAGGTGAACCACCTGTAGGGATTTCCCAGGAATACACATCGGGGACATAACGAGTCTGACCAACCAGCCAGGTATTGTCTTCTTCATCAAGCGCAATCACTGCAACAGCGACATTATTGAATAATACTTTGCCATACGTGACCTGATTACCGGCAGGATTGATAACCTGGTCTTCCTCCACTACAATCCAGGGATTCTCATACATGCGTTGACTGGAAACCGGTTTCCAGGGGTTTTTATCAGGCATTTCAAGCTCCTAAAACAGCTGGCAGCAGCCATTGTAACAGTAAAGCAATCACAATGACGGCCATTATATTGATGATTAAACCGGCACGTAACATCTCCCCGATTGTAATTTTACCACTACTGAAAACAATGGCATTCGGTGGTGTCGCTACCGGAAACATAAAAGCACAGGATGCAGCCAGAGTTGCCGGCATCATCAACCATTGAGGTGCAATGGCAGTGGATTCTGCAACTGACCGAAGAATAGGCAATATCAGCTGTGTAGTTGCAGTATTTGAAGTTAACTCAGTTAACGCTGTCATTACTGCGGTGACAATGAACATTTGAGCACCAATTGAGATTTCAGACACTGACGCGACCTGTTCACCGATATAAACCGATAACCCGCTTTCAACAAAACCCGATGCCAGTGCAAAACCGCCACCAAACAGCACAACTACTGCCCAGGGTAATTGCTGAAAAACCGAACTATCCAGCAATCGTGTTCGACTGCCATCAGCTGCTCTACCTGGAATCAGAAACAATAATAAAGCCATTGCAACTGCAACCGTTGTGTCATCCATTAATGTCCCATTGGGAACCCAGCTTTGCCAACCGGAAAAATGAAACCATCCGGTTTGAATTTTTTTTCGGGTAATCCATAATAATGCGGTTATCGAAAAAATCACTGCGATCATGATTTCTTCAAAGCGAATTGACCCTAATTTGAGCTTTTCCTCTTTGATAAAACCTGAAATTGAATTGTTACCCTGAATACCTCTGCAATATCTATGAGACAAGTAAATCAACTGAATCAGCAACAACAGGCATCCAATTGGAATTGTCATCAACATCCACTCGGTAAAACTGACCCCCTGACCATCTGCCTGAGTCATTTCATATAACCGCATAAACACCAGATTAGGGGCTGTACCAACTGGAGTCATCATGCCACCAATTGAGGCTGAATAAGCAATAGCAAGAAGAAAACCTGTGGTTAGCCGGTTGACCTGGGATTCACTCAATACATTATGAAACCTGCTCAGGATCGCTAATGCTATTGGCATCATCACCAGGGTCGTCGAGGTATTGTTGATCCACATGGACAAACCTGCGGTCGCTACGACAAACCCGGCCAACAATTGTACTGGATGAGAACCAAATGCAGTCAACACCAATAATGCGATTCTCCGGTGAAGGTTCCAGCGCTGCATTGCATGTGCGATTAAAAAACCACCAAGCAATAAAAACACGGTGGTATTCATATAAGTCGTTGCAACAGCTTTAGTTGTGGTAATTCCCAGGAGCGGAAACAGGACCAGTGGCAGTAAAGCGGTTGCCGATAAAGGAATGGCTTCAGTAACCCATAGCAATGCCATCATTGTCGCTACCGCTGCCATTGCCGGTATCTTCGGGTTTGAACCAAATTCACCGAACAGCAGAATACTCACAGGCAAACAGACAGCCAGAATCAATCCGATTTTCTGAATGCCATTCATGCTTGTTATGAGTGATGCAATTCAGGGCTGAAGTCATGTACGGCATTAACCATCGCTTCAACATGAGCAGGATTTATATCCGGCAAAATACCATGCCCCAAATTAAAGACATGACCTGAACCATTACCGAATTCCTGAAGAACAGATTGTACTCTTTGCCTGATGACATCAGGGTTGGCGTATAACAGCATCGGGTCCATATTACCTTGCAATGCAACTTTGTTTCCCACTCGTTGACGTGCTTCGGCAATGGACGTGGTCCAGTCCAACCCTAATGCATTGAAGCCTGCATCAGCCATATTTTCGAGCCATTGCCCTCCGCCCTTGGTAAACAGGATTGAAGGAACTTGCACATCCAAACCCTTGGCAATCCTTGCACAATAATCCAACGAGAATTGTTGATAATCCTGTGCACTCAGCGCTCCGCCCCAGGTATCAAAAACCATGACTACATTGACTCCAGCCGCAAGCTGGGCATTCAAATATGCTGTAATGGCAACTGTCAGCTTCTCCAGTAATTGATGCATGAGGTCGGGTTGCTCATACATTAAACTTTTAACTTTTCTGAAATCACGGCTGCTGCCACCTTCCACCATATAGCACGCCAAGGTCCAGGGACTGCCACTGAACCCGATCAGTGGTAATTGATTATCCAGTGCGCGTTTGATAAGTCTGACTGCATCACACACGTATCGGAGCTCCTGCTCTGGATCGGGAATGGGCAGGTTGTCTATATCCCTGGAATGCCTGATCGGACTATGAAATTTTGGCCCTTCCCCCTCGACAAAATGAAGCCCCAAACCCATCGCATCAGGAATCGTCAAAATATCCGAAAACAAGATCGCTGCATCGAAACGGTATCGCCTCAATGGCTGCATGGTCACTTCACATGCCAGTTCGGGATTCATGCATAAACTTAAAAAATCCCCTGCCTGCTCACGGACTTTACGATATTCCGGTAGATATCGACCAGCCTGGCGCATCATCCACACAGGTGTTCTGTCAATCGGTTGTCTCAATAATGCTCGTTCTAGTAAATTGTTCTCTGGCACACCGAAGTCCTTTTCTTCTTTAAGATTAATGAATCAACAGTTAAAAAACTGTTTGCCAGAAGGCTTCTTCTGGTCGTTGGCTTTATTTTTACTCAGAAATTCTCAATGTATTGACAGACATCAACTTAATCCGAACTCTGGATTCTGCTCTGTACGGTACCGATTTGAATCAAATAGGGTTTACCCAGAAAACCCGGTAACGAATTAACAGCGTTTTTAGCAGACTCTGCACTGGGATATAACCCGTATACCAAGCCGAACCACTCTTTACCTTCACGTTTCATTCTGTAATATGCGATATGCTTTTGCAGATTGGTTAGACGCTTGATATAGTTTTGCAACACATGTTGCTCATGTGTTGCCATAAGTTGCAGGGTATAACTGTTTTTGTTCTGATTCAAAATCCACCCCGGTCCTTTCACTGATTGAAACAGTTCTTTGGACCTCAAATCGACTGGTTTCATTTCGACAGGTTTATCCTGAACCCGATTAACTTGAGCACCTGGTATAGGCTCTGGAGCCAGTTTAATTGCAGCTTTTTGTTTGGATGTTTCCAGCTCGACAACATTGCGACGAATTATCCGGGGAACGTTCGTAGAATTATCCTGATTCGCTTTAGCTAACGAATCCAGACCTTTTTCCAGGCTTGAGTTTAGAATATCTTCTGATGTCGGGAACTGCGTGATTGGCTGTTGATCCTTAACATCGATGATTTCATTTGACTCAGATTGTTGTGGCAAAGTGTCCAGCTGAGTTAAGGGAGGAGGTGCATTAGTCAGATCGATATAATCTCGCCCCGTCTGTGACTGATTCATGTAGCCGATATACGTCAATCCCAGCCAGATGCAAACGCCAATCATCCCGAGCAAAGCAAACCAGATCAGGTTTCCGGGCTTCACTTGTGTATTTGTGCGTTTAGAGTAAACATGTTCTCCGGAAATGTCCTGAAGCAACTCACCTGGTACTCCTTGAGTGCGATGATAAATATCACTGCAGAATTCCTGACTCAACTGCACAAGTTGTTTTTTTGAATGATGTTCCAGATAGTCGGTCAGATAAGGTTGCACCTGATTCTCTGTCAACGGTGGAATGTCGACAATATAACTTTCATCAATAACATAATCTGTTGTACGCTTGATAAACAGATCATCTGGGGTAATGGATAAAATCAGTTGCAGTCCCTGGCATTGACTGATAAAGGTAAATAGTCGAGTCACTATACCGGCTTTAAGCAGGCCGGAGTCTTCCAGAACCAGTACAACTGAATAGCCATTTGCAGAAATCTTTGCCAATTGCTGTTTTAATACCTGAGCAGTATTAGTGCCTTTGAGAGATGTTGCCCGTTCTTCCCTGGTAGATATTTCAGACAACAGCTGAACAACTATTTTTGCCAGCGTTAAATCCTGATCGGCCTGGATAAATTTCCATAACTGGCGTTGAAGTTTTGACTCTGCAAGATGGTGTAACAGGGTGGTTTTGCCAATACCGGAAGGCCCACAGACAATAATTGACTGTTGTTGAGTCTTGATAAGACTGGTGATTAGCTCGTATTTCTGTTGTCTCTCCGGCGAAATCAATGGCTGAGCCACAGTGTTTTGAGAAATTTCAGAATTCATTGGATTAAAGCAATTATGATCTCATATCACCATATTCATTAATGGTTTGTCTTAATAACCCGGAGTTTACGGTTTCCGGCAATGCTGCTTGACCCAGTTGATTAAGAACAATAACCCGAATATTTCCATCTACATTTTTTTTATCAACGGCCATCAATCGTAAAAAATCATCGGCAGTTAATTCTGGGGGCAGTGTCGATGGTAATCCAGTGCGTTCTATCAGTGTAATACCGCGCACCACATCATCCAGATTGATCCGTTGCAATCGATGAGACAGTTCAAGCGCCAGGCACATTCCGATCGCAACAGCTTCTCCATGCAGATATTGTCCATATCCACAACCAGCTTCAATTGCATGCCCGAAAGTATGACCCAGGTTGAGAATGGCCCTCAATCCGGATTCTTTTTCGTCAGCACTGACAATTGCCGCCTTAATTTCACAGGAGCGCTGAATTGCATAGCTGAGCGCACTATCCTCCAGTTTCAGAATTTGATCGACATGATTTTCAAGCCATGCGAGAAACTCAATATCGTAAATCAACCCATACTTGATCACTTCTGCGACACCAGCCATTAATTCTCGTTCAGGTAAGGTATGCAATACTGATGTATCTGCAAAAACACCTTGAGGCTGATAAAATGCCCCGATCATATTTTTTCCCAAGGGGTGGTTGACGCCTGTTTTTCCGCCGACTGATGAATCAACCTGGGCCAGTAATGTGGTCGGGATCTGAATAAAATTAATCCCTCGCAAGTAACACGCTGCAGCAAAACCAGTCATATCACCAACAACCCCTCCGCCCAGAGCAATCAGAGTGGCGTTACGACTGAAGCGCTGATTCAACAACTCATCGAAAATCTGATTGACAGATGCCAGTGTTTTGTATTGTTCGCCATCCTGCAATGCAATTGATGTCACCTTAAACTCATTCAGCTGATCCAATAATTGGTCAAGGTAGAGTGGTTTAACAGTTGTATTGGTCACAATCATAACCTGACTGCCATTAAGTAGAGTGTGTATCAGTTGCTTATCGACGAAGAGATTATTGCCAATGTAAATGGGATAACTGTTCTCGCCAAGATCGACATTGACAACATTCACTGTATTTCACTCCCAATATCACAGACAAAGCGATTTATCATGGCATCAACAGAACGACTAATTACGGTTCTTATCAAATTCACTCCATATCAAATTAATAGCACTTCTGGTCGGATATTCTCCGGTATTCAATACATAGTTCGCGCAATCCAGATATAAAGGTTCTCTCGCCTTGACAATCTCTTCAATACGTTTTCTTCGATCTGAAGTCTGTAATAAAGGCCGTTCTGTATCACACCGGGTTCGATGCATGAGTTTATCTATCGAGCATGTCAGATAAACAACAAATCCATTGTCTGAAAGCAATTTGCGATTTGAGTCATTTAAAACTGCTCCTCCACCGGTAGCGAGCACAACTTGCGATTGTTTAACCATGTCAGAAATAACAGCGTGTTCACGTTTTCTGAATCCAGCTTCACCTTCGTATTCGAACACAGTAGAAATTGTCACACCGGTTCTGCTCTCGATTTCACGATCACTGTCCAGAAAGACCCAGTCCCTGGATTTGGCAAGCTGACGCCCTATAGTGGATTTGCCGACACCCATGGGACCGATCAGGTAAATATTTTCAAATTGCCTCAATGATATTGCCTTTCAGGTCACGTCAATTTCAACTGTATGGGAAATAAATAGTTGTTTAACATCAGGAAGTATAATAACAGAAAAAACAAAACCTCCCGAAGGAGGTTTTGTTTCACACCGCAATAATACGATACTTAAATAGACTGGATATTTATTGTCTCATTTTGCTAAATATCCGTCAGCTTTTCGTCAAGAATTTTTGGAGTGATGAAGACCAGCAATTCTGTTCTGTCATCCGTGACATTTGTCTTTCTAAACAGAAAACCGATTCCAGGCAAATCACCTAACAATGGAATTTTATTGACTACTCGATTCTTGGTGTTTTCATAGATACCGCCTAAGACAACAGTCTCACCATTGGCAACCTGTACAGTAGTTTCGATTTCCCGGGTATCAATCGCAATACCATCTGGTGTCAACGCACCCCTTGAATCCTTGGTGATTTTTAATTTCATCACAATATGGTCATCAGGGGTGATATGAGGAACAACTTCCAGTGCCAGTACAGCTTTCTTGAACTGAGTTGCCGTACCTTGAAGACTGACTGTTGCGAATGGAATCTCAACACCTTGTTCTATTCTGGCTTTTGTTTTATCTGAAGTAATCAAGCGAGGGCTGGATATCACTTCACCTTTGTTTTCCACCTGTAAGGCAGATAACTCAAGATTCAACAGGAAACTGCCAACTTTGAAAATTGTCAAACCTAGCGCACCACCACTACCCATACCTACTGCAGCCGGCAGGTCGGAAATCAGACCATTGGTGCTTGCCCCACCGATATCAAAACCTTTCTCACTACCATCTCCAGGTGTGAAATTACGACCATTGGCACCGAATCTAACACCCAATTCACGGCTAAAATCGTCAGTTGCAATCACTACTCGCGATTCAACCAGGACCTGGCGCACAGCCCTGTCTAATTGAGTGACTAGTTTTCTGATCGCTTCCAAGTTTCGTGAAGTATCCTTGACAATCAGCACATTGGTACGCTCATCAATTGTTACTGTACCTCGATCTGACATTACTGAACCTGAGGCAACTGAGTCACCACTGCCGTCATAAATAGACGCTTCGGGAACATACCCAGGCACACTGTTCGGTCCATTATTGTTATTGTTGTTTTGTTGGTTCGATGCTCGCTGTACTCCGGTCAAGACTCCAGCAATTTCCTTAGCATCAGCATAGTTAACCTGGATGATTTCAGTACGTAACGGCTCCAGTTTTTCCTTGGTCGCCAATGCTTCCAATTCAGTTTTTTCCATCTTGTTGATTTCAGCAGATGGCGCAACCAGAATC
>JAHZJL010000169.1 GCA_022600935.1 Gammaproteobacteria bacterium | reverse complement strand
TCTGTGGGTTTGAAGAAAGAGCTAATAAAGATAATATCACTGTTGTTCATGTCGACGACCCGAGTGCAAATGCCAAACATATTAAGTTGGATGATATTGTGCAGCCGGGTGACACCATTACTGTAGAACGCAGTTTTTTCTAATACAGCTTCAATTTTCACATGATATATTCATACTTTAACAATCTATTGATATTTAGTTGTTTTAATAAACAACTATCCATCATTTTGAAATTGAGATTGCACTAGTCCCCTGGCTCATGTACGTCATAATCTTTAATTGATAACAGCTTTACTGTTATTGAGTCGTTTCTATTTACCGCCACCAGGTTTATAACAGGGCTTTATTGCCAATGGATATGTCAACTCAAGACGAATACGATATCTCTAATCCTGTCACATCAGGAAAGTTTAAAGTAAAATCCAAAGATAACGAAGATATCGATATTCGTGAATTTTGGCGCATCATCATGCGTCATAAAGGTAAAACGTTTTTTCTGACACTGCTCTCGGCATTGATTAGTGCAATCATTGTTTTACCCCAAAAATCTGTCTATCGGTCCACAGCAACATTGTTACTGGACCCGGAAACGTCTCATATTGCACCGGTTGAGTCAGTCTATGGTGTCAAATCTGGTGATCAATACTATAAAACCCAATATGAAATTTTAAAATCGCGTTCCCTGGCCTATGCTGTCATAAACAAAATGGGTTTGGAAAACAGCTCCGAATTCAAGTCTCAGGATCAACAGAATAAATTCCAGCCGCTAATTGACTGGTTTCAGGAAAACCTGCCAGTACAGGAACTGATCGCTGATGTTCAAGGTATTTTTTCCGATCCATCTGATCACTACAATTCAACTCCTGGTAACAAACAACTGGAATCAGATAATACCAACGCAACTGAAATACTGATTTCAAAATTTCTGTCACGACTCACTATCAAACCTATTCGGGACAGTCAATTGGTGAATGTCAGTTTCGATGCATATGATCCGAAGCTGGCTGCCAAAATTGCCAATACCCTGGTTAAAACCTATATCAATAAAGACCTGGAGTCCAAACATGCGTTAACCAAAGAAGCTTCTGACTTGCTATCCGGGCGTTTGGCTGATTTACGAGCCAAACTGGAATCTTCTGAAAAAGCTTTGCAGGAATATCGAGAAAAGGAAAAGCTGGTTGAAATTGGAGATGTCACATCATTGACCTCGATGCAGTTACAGGAATTGAACCAGCAATTAATGCTGGTTAATCAACAGCGCTCACGCGAAGAAGCTGCATTGCAACAGATCAAGTCCCTGCAAGGGGTTTCCATAGACCGGCTCAGTTCGACACCGGTTGTTTTGTCTGATTCAGTGGTTGCCTCACTCAAACAAGCCGCAACCAATGCGCAGCGCAAAGTATCAACCCTGGGAAAACGCTACGGGCCTAAACATCCTAAACTGATCCAGGCCAAAGCAGATCTGCAGGAAGCCAAGGCTGCCGTTGCAAGACGAGTGGAAAGCGTCGTGGCCGGTGTCGAGAAAGAATACAATGTTACCAAATCCAGGGAAAATGCAATTAAAAATGCAATCTGGCAGGCAAGGAGTAACATGCAGGATTTGAATCGTAAAAATTTCGCATTACAGGCTCTTGTCAGAGAAGTCGATTCAAATCGCCAGTTGTATGAACGTTTTGTAAGTCGACTTAAGGAGACTAATGAAGCCTCCGGGTTCAGCAAGCCTGTTGCGAGAATTTCTGATCCCGCCTCACCGGCTTTTCGTCCGATTCGGCCCAAAAAAACATTGATTGTCATCATTGCTTCGATTCTGGGCGCATGTCTTGGGGTATTGCTTGCATTTTTACTTGAACACCTTGATAACACAATAAAAAAATCCAGTGATCTTGTTGATCGGTTGAATATCCCTTTACTGGGGTTATTGCCTCATATCAAGCTGAAAAAACTTGAGTCCTCATTTACCTATTCCGAGCATGACAAAACTTCGTTTTTTTCAGAGTCTATCAGGACTATTCGTACAGCGATTCAATTATCAGGTTTAAAGACGCCTTATAAAATTATCGTCATTACTTCATCCGTTCCTGGTGAAGGGAAAAGTACAGTTTCATCCAATATTGCCATGTCGCTGGGTGATACCCATAAGGTTTTGTTAATAGATGCTGACCTCAGACGTCCTCGTGTCTCCGGTGCTATGGAGCTGGAATCCAAAAACAAGGGGTTGTCTGAATTAATCACTCAGAAAATCGAGCCCGAGGACTGTTATTACCAGGTTGGTGACAATAATCTTTACGTCATGCCCATCGGTAATGCACCTGAAAACCCCTTGGACTTGATCTCCAGTAAAGTTCTGTACCAGACGTTGACATCCTTATCTGAGATTTTTGATTACATCATCATTGACAGTCCACCGGTTATGGCGGTTAGTGATGCTCTGATTCTGTCGACTTATGCAAACGGTGTTATTTATGTGGTAAAAGCTGAAGCCACTCCTTTTCCTGTCGTACAGGAAGGGTTATCCAAAGTCAGGCAGGCGAATCCGAGAATTATCGGTGGCGTGTTTAATGACGTTCCACACAAGAAGGGTGGAAAAAATAAATTCGATTACTATAGTGACAGTCACTACGGACCGTACGGTTATTCTAAAGGTTAATTCAGAAGAGTTTGAACTTAAGTGGTGTTTGATATGTCGTTTGAGAGTATCTAACGACATTTTTTCTAAAACACGATATGTTTGACTTGCATAGTCACTTGCTACCAGGAATTGATGATGGTGCCAGCACCATGCCTGAGGCCGTTGAAATGGCGCGTCTCGCTGTATTGAATGGGATTACCCATTCAGTCGTGACTCCACATATTCATCCAGGTCGATACGAAAACGATATTCGGACGATTTCTGCAGTGTTTGATGAGTTTGTTGAACAGCTTAACCGTGACGATGTTCCTTTAACCCTGGGTATGGCAGCAGAAGTACGCATATCCATGGAAATGGTGGAAATGCTGGAACAACACAGAATTCCTTTTCTGGGTGAACTGGATGGTTACAGTATTATTCTGCTGGAATTTCCGCATGAACAGATTATTCCTGGCTCCGTTACCCTGGTTGACATGTTGATCAATCGTCAAATCAGGCCTCTGGTTGCTCATCCTGAGCGAAACAAAGACATCATTCGTAATTTCGAGGCAGTAAGGCCTTTGGTTGACGCAGGTTGTTTGCTTCAAGTCACTGCCGGATCACTTGAAGGTCGATTTGGAGAACCCGCTCAGCAACGAGCCATTGAGTTATTGGAACATGATTGGGTCTATATTCTTGCCAGCGATGCGCATAATCTCCGCAACCGTCCACCTGAACTTGAGCCAGGACGCCGGGTTGCTGCAAAAATTATCGGTGAAGAGGAATCCTGGCGGTTAGTCAAACAACATCCGGCGCGGATATTTGGTGTCTAAACAGCCATGATGTATGGTTAAAATATTTTCAATATAAGACCTTCATCAATTTGACAGACCTTCAATGACATTTGAGAAACTGACATTTAAAAAAAATAAAGAAGTTTTTTTCTGTAAACAATGTCTGACGATTGTTGTTTTGAACAGGCATGTTATATTTTATACTTGATTTTTCTCTTTTATTTCGCTATAAAATAAAAAAGGGAAATAAAGGGGTCAATCATGCTTACTGCAAAACAACTGCTCGTTCTGGAAAATATTCAACTCTACATCAATCAAAATGGCAGACAGCCCACTCTAACAGAGATAGGTGCCAGGTTGGGCATTGGTGAAAGTGGAATACATAAACATATCCGAAAACTGATCAGTCTGGGTTATTTAAATGAAAGTGAAGGAAAGGCGGCATATCAACCCATCGATGAGCCTGAACGGCAAGGAACGCTCCCCTTAGTAGGTGTGATTGCTGCGGGTCAACCGATTGAGGCGATTCCAGACAGGCAAAGTATTGATCTGGTCACCAGTTTTTGTGGTCCGGAGCATTATGCCTTGAAAGTCAGTGGAGATTCCATGATCGAAGCCGGTATTCTTGATGGAGACTACGTAGTGATTCGCAAACAGACAATTGCTAAAACCGGGGAAATTATCGTCGCGCTGATCAGTCATGTTGAAGCGACATTGAAATTTTATCATCCCCGTGACACAGGAGTTGTTGAGTTGCGTCCGGCAAACTGCGAAATGGAATCGATGTTTTATCCTGCGACTGAAGTTGAAATTCAAGGTGTTATGATTGGTTCGTTCAGACATACAACCTTGCATTGATCAATATGAGTGAGCAGTAGTTATACAATCTATTTGAATAGTGCAAACGATCAAGTGCTAGAGAATTGAAGCAGTATCAACTCTTATCTTCTCGTAAGAGATTTGGAAAAGCCGATTCTTGCTACGGTGCAATATTCGGACAATCGTTATGAATACGGTTGATATCTTCAACTACTGATACATCCAGCTGGATATCGATACTTGACAGGTTTTCCTTGAGTTGACCCAGTGTAGTCGCTCCTATAATGTTTGAAGTGACGAAATCTCTGGAATTGACAAATGCCAGAGCCAATTGAGCCGGGGTCATATTGTTTTGCCTGGCCAATCCGACATATTGCCTGGTAATCGCTTCAACTTGTGGCTTGCTGTAACGTTGATAATCTTTAAACAAGGTCAGCCGGGAATTGGCAGGGTGATTGCCATCCAGATATTTCCCCGTTAATACACCAAATGCAAGCGGTGAGTAGGCCAGTAAGCCGACATGTTCGCGGCAGGCCATTTCAGCCAGTCCAACCTCAAACGAGCGATTAAGCAGACTGTATGGATTCTGTATGCTGACAATACGTGCATGTTGATTCTCTTTGGCTGAATCAAGATAGCGCATCAGACCCCAGGGTGTCTCGTTGGAAATACCGACGTGGCGGATCAATCCTTCCTTTACCAATTCACTTAAAACCCCGAGTGTCTCTTCTATTTCTATCCCGTCACTCTCCGGTTGATGGGAATATCCGAGCTTCCCAAAGAAGTTGGTTTGGCGCTCAGGCCAGTGGACTTGATACACGTCAATATAGCTTGTTTTCAAGCGTTTTAAACTGCCTTGAACAGCAGCGCGGATATGGTCTTGATTTAAACAGGGGCCTCCCCGTAAATGAGACATCCAGCTGGCAGGGCCGGATACTTTAGTGGCTATCACAATTTGATCGCGATTGGCTTTCTTTGACAGCCAGTTACCAATATACGTTTCAGTCAATCCCTGAGTTTCTGCTTTTGGTGGGATAGAGTACATTTCAGCAGTATCAAAGAAATTAACACCATGTTCAAAAGCGACATCCATTTGGGCATGTGCTTCAGATTCAGAGTTTTGTTCACCAAAAGTCATTGTACCCAAACAAATTGCGCTGACTTTGATTTGAGTATGTCCAAGTTGATTAAATCGCATATAAGGTGCCAATTAAGATTATAATGAAATTAGTTCTGACAGGGTTAATTTGGAACACTCTAAAGTATAGACAGTATGATAATTGAATGACCCATAAATTCAGTTACTTATCATCGTGTTTCGGGATATACTTAACACCATAAAGCAAGCCTTGAAAAAAACATTAATGTCTTCAGACTCGTTATAGGGATATCAGAAAAAGAATAAAAACAGACTTCATTATCTGCTTGTTTACAGAACCATCAATAGTTTGCAATTCTTAAAAAATGTGATGAAAGTCCAGTTTTTTTGAGATGGAGACATTATCAGGTTTACAAACAAACAGATTAAACTTTATATTGTTCATTCAATGACTTTGATAGTCAAAGATTATTTAGAGAATGCAGTTGCTATCTGGAAAAAGTAAACAAAACCAGCAGGTTTTTCAAGAACAAGTGGCGCATTTGTATCACTTTGCTCCACTCAGCCTGTTGTTTACAGTTCTCAATGGAATTATTCTGATTATTCTATTGGCCGGATTGTTCAGCAATCATGTATTGATTTCCTGGATATGCGCTTTGTTTACAGTAACTGCTTTTAGAGCGTTACTGGTCTATTTTTACAATCGTAATCGCTTTTCTCATCAATCTGTTACACGCTGGTATCGTTTATTTCTGGTCGGTACTTTTCTGTCTGGTCTGGTTTGGGCGGGTTCAGCGATAGTGTTGTTCAGCAAGGAATCGATAGAACACCAGATGCTGGTTGTGTTTGTGATCGCAGGCATGACAGCAGCATCGGTTTCGGTACTCTCTGCGCGTATTACTGCATTTTTCCTGTTTGTATTACCCATATTGTTGACGCTGGCTTACAGCTTGTTTACTGCGGGGCATGAGATCTCGGCAGCGTTATCATTAATGGTGTTTTTCTATCTGGTCGGAATATCACTGGCAGCAAAAGGCGCTAATCATTTAATTCACAACTCGCTCAGACTGCGCTTCGACAACTATTCACTTGTTGGTGAAATTGAAGAACGTCAGCAAGCCGAAGATGAGCTGTATCAGCAAAAAGAGCGTCTGCAAATCACATTTTCTGCGATGGCAGAAGGCGTGGTCACAACTTCAGTCAATGGCATTATTGAATACATCAATCCTGCTGTTGAACGGATGTTTGGCTGGTCTCCTCAAGACATTGTCGGTAAACAGGTACAACATGTCTTTATGTATTATGACGAAAATACCGGACAAAGCACAGATGGCGCAATTACCATATGCTTGACAGAAGTCTGTCAATCCAAAAAAATCAATGCGGTGTCGACGAGCGCCGGAGATCGTAAAATTGTGGAGGAAGTCGCTACGCCTCTTAAGGATCGAAACGGTAAAATGGTTGGTTCAGTCGCCATCGTTCGTGACATTACCCTGGCCAGTGAGCACAAGCGACAACTTGCTTATCAGGCCAGTCACGATATTGTCACCGGATTACCCAATCGAATTCTCTTGCTGGACCGACTGGAACATGCATTTAACAAGGCACTGCGTTCTAACAGCCAGGTTGCAGTGTTGTATCTGGATCTGGATCGGTTCAAACATATTAACGACAGTTTTGGTCATGCTGCGGGTGATCAACTATTATTGACTGTCTCGCAGCGGTTATGTACTACGATCAGACAAGAGGATACTGTCGCACGTATCGGTGGAGATGAATTTGTCCTGGTTCTTGAAGGACTGGCGACCATGATGCAGGCCAACGTCGTTGCCGAGAAAATTATTGAAAATCTGGCGTTGCCTGTCGTTATTGAAAACCAGAAAATTACTGTCGGGGTCAGTATCGGAATCAGCTTGTACCCGGATGATGGTAATTCTGTCGAGACTTTACTCAAAAATGCCGATACTGCTATGTATCAGGCAAAATTGCACGTTGGTTCAGGCATCAGGTTTTATACAAACCAGATGGGAGAATCAGTTAATACCCGATTGGCGTTAGAAAACAAGGTCCAGAAAGCGATTTCAGATAATCAACTGGACATTTATTACCAACCCAGAGTCAATACGGTCAATGGCCGGATTGAGGGAAATGAAGCGTTGGTGCGTTGGTTACAGCCAGAAGAATTATTGATATCGACTGCCGAGTTTATCGATATCGCTGAATCGACCGGCGCCATTGTGCAGATCAGTCAGTGGATACTACTGCAAGCGTGTCAACAAGCTCAGGAATGGTTGAGTCTGGGTCATGAATTACAGATTTCAGTGAATTTATCGATCCGTCAGGTACTTGATTTTAGCATTGTTAATGTTGTTAAGGATGTTTTGAATGAAACCGGTTTGGAGCCTGGTCGACTTGAACTTGAAATTAATGAAAACCTGTTTTTGCAAGACCCCGATTTCTCTATTAATGTGTTAAAGAAAATCAAATCCCTGGGAGTGAAACTGGCCATCGACAATTTTGGCAGTGGCTACTCCAGTCTACCGTTTATAAAACAGATACCCATTGATATCGTCAAAATCGACAAAATATTTGTCAATGAGATCAGCAAGAAATCGTCAGATACAGAGGTTTTGAATGCAATTATTAATCTCGCGCACAATCTGAGTCTGGAAATTGTTGCTAAAGGTGTAGAAAACGAAGAACAAAGACAATATCTTGCAGACAGACGTTGCTACAGTTATCACGGATTCTATTTCAGCAAGCCGTTACCAAGTCATGCGATTACCAATTTACTTGAACAAAATCACCTGGATTCAGATGCTATAAGTAATCGGTAATTAACTGTTTGCATCTGGCATGGCACCCGGATGCCCCCCGAATAGTGGCCATCATTTTTTGCTTATGATCAAATCAGTCGCATCAAAAGCAATGATTTGCCTGTTCTTCCTGAGCAATAACGGTTTGTGTGCAGGGGTCGCAGTCATGGAGCAAAGTGTTAGCGGACTTGGCTATGCGTATTCAGGGATGACTTCAGGCGGCGAAGATATCAGTGTTATGTTCTATAATCCAGCCGGATTGTCAGAATACAGAGGTATGCAGGTAGTCAGCGGCGGATTTTATGTGTTCCCGCGCAACAGATTTAAATCTGATCAGTCAGCTGATAGATTGAATCAACCACTCACAGGTGGCGATGGTGCCAATTCCGGGCAACAAACGTTAATTCCTTCCTTGTATGCAGCAACAGATTTAACTGATCGATTGCGATTTGGAGTTGGCATCACTGTTCCATTCGGATTAGGTGCGCGCTATGCCAAAACCTGGAAAGGCCGTTATGAAGCGATCAATTCACAACTCAGAACATTTGATATCAACCCGGTGCTTTCATACAAAGTCAATGATCAAATTTCGATTGGATTTGGTCTTAACGCTCAAAATATCCATCTTTTACTGAGTCAAGCTATTGATTTTGGCTCAATTTGTATTGCTCAGATTGATATGCAAACCTGCTCCGGGTTGGGTTTATTACCACAAGCGGCTGATGGAAAAACTGAACTGAAAGCAGATGGCTGGAGCTGGGGTTATCAACTGGGGGGTATTGTTAAACCTTTGCCGGGCTTGAAAATGGGCATTGCATTCCGCTCAAAAGTCAAACATCGTGTGGATGGGCGTTCCGATTTTAATGTTCCCGAAAATGCGCGTCCGTTAACTGCTTCGGGTGCTTTTCAAAATACCCCGGTGACTGCAAAATCGAATCTGCCTGCCCGGTTGGCTTTTGGTGCGACATATCAGTTGAATCAGGATTGGGCGTTGATGACTGATATTGCCTGGACTCAGTGGAATCAAATTGACAATCTGACAATCCGATTTGAAAATCCCGCACAACCTCAATCTCCCTTGGACTTGAATTTTAAAAATACGATTTGGGTTGCATACGGATTCCGTTATGATCTGAACGACCACTGGACATTACGGACAGGGTTTGCTTTTGATGAATCTCCGGTCAGAAACCCCCGCTCACGAACGTTTCGAATCCCTGACAGTAATCGCTACTGGTTGACATTTGGTGTCAGTTATCATTACAACTCAAATTTCAAATTTGATTTCGGTTACGCCCACATTTTTTTTCAAGATGCCAATATCGAACGCCAAAGTGCATTCGGACATCAAATCAGTGGTCAGATTGAAACTCAGATCGACATATTAAGTGCACAATTGCAGTGGACATTTTAAACTCCATCGAAACCACCGTTTCAACAGTGTTTTTTGCCCAAGATTGTTAAACATACATTTTGCTGTATGTATCGCTGAATGGCACAGATCAATTGAAGGATTCCAGTCGCACTGCATTAACAGGTTGTGCTTGTAACACAATCAAACACATCCTTTTTTCCTATCAAGTAAATCTGCTGCTTCGTTTAATAATTCCTTAAATCCTGATACGAGTCATGAGCGTTATTTCATAGACTGCCTGTCATAATGACAGAACTTCTCTATGCTTTATTTATCCAATCACAACACAATAAACCAGGTGATGAATGTATGAAACACATGATGATCATTTTCTCTATATCGACACTGCTGGCAGCCTGCGCAATTGATCCTTATACAGGCGAAGAAAAAGTCAGTAATACAGCGATTGGAGCCGGTGTCGGTGCAGCGGCAGGCGCGGCAATTGGTGGAGCAGTGGATGGCGCAAGTGGTGCCTGGAAAGGTGCGATTGTCGGAACGGCTGCAGGTGCCGGTGTTGGTTATTATATGGATCGACAGGAAAAAATTCTGCGTCTTAAATTAGAACGTACCGGTGTCAGAGTTCAACGCCAGGGTGATAATCTTAAGCTGATCATGCCGGGTGATATTACTTTCGACACCGGACAACATACAATCAAGAATCATTTTTTTGATGTTCTGAATTCTGTAGCCAGTGTTATTAATGAATTTGACCAAACAGTTGTTGAAATTACCGGACATACCGACTCAACCGGAGGCCAATCCTTGAATCAGCATCTGAGTGAACAACGGGCCAATTCAGTTGCCAGATATTTAAACGCTCAAGGTGTTGCATCCAACCGAATGTTTACTCAGGGATTTGGACCTCAATACCCAATAGCTAATAATAATACGGCTAATGGCAGACAAATTAACAGACGAGTTGAAATCCGTTTGTTACCCAGAGCGTCCTGATGGATGAATCCAAGTGTTGGATGACATTGATGATGACAGACTTTGTTGTGGTGAAGACACGGACTGGTGTTGGGTGTGATAAACTGCTTTTAATCCGTTAAATTCAAGAATTTGATCAATGATTCCGGATTAAATCAATCACTGTAAAACAGACAATAATGTTGTCTACATAGTGAGTCATTGAAACTGTAAACCCTGGTTTTGGGGCAGCTAAATTCCTGAACAGGTTCTTAGGGCGGCATCAGCCAGTCCAACACCACATTTCTAACGAGGAAAAGATTTATGGGAATCAGTATTCCACAGCTACTTATATTGCTGGTTATTGTTTTGTTACTGTTCGGGACCCGGCGTTTGAGAAATCTTGGGTCAGATCTGGGAAGTGCGATCAAAGGGTTTCGCAATGCCATGAACGAGCCAGAGCAGAAAGATTCCGAGCAGACAAGCGGTCATTTAGATAATGATGCTGACTTTGATACAGAGCAGTCAAAACAGGAATCCAAGTCCAAGCAACACAGCGAATAAATCAGGATTAACTGAACAATGTTTGATTTAGGTTTCTGGGAAATGGCGCTTGTCGTCCTGGTGGCACTGATTGTCATCGGACCGGAACGCTTGCCGCAGGTTATGCGTACGACAGGTCTGTGGCTGGGTCGGTTGCGAAACATGTCTAATCATGTCAGGCAGGAACTTGAGCAGGAACTCTATAACGAATCGATTAAATCTCAGGAATTCAGTAAGGAACACTTAAGCGATGTCAAGCAAATGATTGATGATGTGGGTAATGAATTTCAGTCATTGGGTCGTGAAATCCAGGAGCCGGAACAACATTCACTAAAAACACAGGGTAAACGTCAATCGTCAGCTGAAACGGTAAACGATGACAAATAAACAGGCCAGGGAATCTCACCCGGGTTCTGATGAACAACCGTTGTTATCGCACCTGATCGAGTTAAGAAGCCGCTTATTGAAAGCGACCCTCTTTGTGTTTGTGGTTTTCGGAGCGCTGGCAGCTTACTCCAATGAGATTTACAATCTGATCGCGACACCAATTATCGCGCATTTGCCAGAATCCAGCACCATGGTTGCCACTGGTGTCGCCTCACCATTTTTGACACCATTTAAATTAACATTTATTGCAGCGATATTTCTCTCAATGCCGATTATTTTGTATCAAATCTGGGCATTTATTGCCCCGGGCTTGTACAAGCATGAAAAACGTCTGGCATTACCATTGCTGATATTCAGTATTCTCTTGTTCTATGGCGGAGTGGCTTTCGCGTTTTATGTCGTGTTTCCGCTGGTCTTCGCGTTTCTTTCGACGGCAGCACCCGACGGTGTTGCCGTAATTCCGGATATATCCGCTTATCTTGATTTTGTGCTGACGATTTTTTTTGCGTTTGGTCTGGCATTTCAGGTACCGATTGCAACAATTGTTGTGGTTGCAGCCGGACTGGTATCACGATCTGATCTGGCTAAAATGCGCTCTTATGTTATTGTTGCGGCTTTTGTCATTGGCATGTTGCTGACCCCGCCGGATGTTATTTCCCAAACACTGCTGGCGATACCTATCTGGTTACTGTTCGAGCTGGGTTTGCTGTTATCCTGGTTTTTTACTAAACGCCAGGAACGATTACCCGAACAGGAATTTGAACAAAGACAATGAACCAGAGCATGGAGTTATCAGTCATAATCATCGTTATGAATAAATCACTCATAAGGTCGGTATCGTTAGATCAAACCGTTAATATCAGAGCCTGTGAAAAGGCAGGATATACTGTAAAATATTTACAATTCTGTGCTTTAACAGATGAATGACAAACACACTCATTGAAAGCAGGTGTCTACATTGAGTACCAATGCTACAGCAGTCCAGGAAATGGACTTGATCCAGTTTGAATCTGAACTCAGCGAGATTGCAGAAACTGAAGATCCGTATACCCTGTTCGCCAATCTACTGGTCAAGAATGGCAAACTCGGTAAAACAGAATTCCGCAGAGCACAACGTCTGGCTTTGCAATCGGGCCAGGATAAATTACCGGCACTGTTGCTCAAGCTGGGTATGGTTGCCGAACGTGATGTTACAGAGGCATTGTCTGAGATCAGTGGATTGCCAATGGTGGAAAAAGCCGATTATCCGGATATTCCCCCTATGGAAAACACGATTTCTCCCCGGTTTATGAAGACCCATCGCGTAGTCGGGATTGCCAGCGATGATGAAAAAGCCAGTATCGCAGTCGCTGACCCGCTGGATAATTTCGTGATCAGCGCATTGAGACTTGCATGTGCTAAACCCGTACTGTTAAGTGTCGGGCAGGCCACTGACATCGAAAACGCCATCGAAAGACAGCTGGGCAGCAGCAAATCCCAAATGGGACAGTTGGTCGATAATCTGGATACTGACGCCGATTACGATGAAGATGATGTTGAGCATTTAAAAGATCTCGCCAGCGAAGCTCCGGTGATCCGCATGGTTAGCCTGATCATGCAGCGCGCGGTTGAATCCAGAGCATCAGATATACATGTCGAGCCGTTTGAAAATCAGCTCAAGGTGCGTTTGAGAATCGACGGTGTGTTACGGGAAATCGAAGCACCGCCTGTGCGTTCTACAGCCGCCGTGATTTCACGCATCAAGATCATGGCCAAGCTCAATATCGCAGAACGCCGCTTGCCACAGGATGGCCGCATCAAGGTCCAGATTGTCGGTAAGGAAATGGAGTTGCGTGTCTCGACAGTGCCGACCATGCATGGTGAAAGCGTGGTCATTCGTTTGCTGGACAAAGACAACGTGGTGCTGGATTTTGAATCACTGGGTTTTCGTGGCAAGCCATTGCAGCAATTTACCGAAGTACTTGAAATTCCACATGGCATCATCCTGATTACAGGTCCAACCGGTAGCGGTAAAAGTACCACATTGTATACCGGGTTGAATCAACTCAATTCACCGGAACGCAAGATTATCACTGTTGAAGACCCGGTCGAATATCAGCTTGCCGGTGTCAACCAGATCCAGGTCAAATCACAGATCGGACTGACCTTTGCCGGAGCTCTGAGATCAATCGTCCGACAAGACCCGGATGTGATCATGATTGGTGAGATGCGTGATCTTGAAACAGCACGGATTGCCGTTCAGTCTGCATTGACTGGTCACCTGGTGTTATCGACTTTGCATACCAATGATGCCGCCGGTGGCATTACCCGATTGATGGATATGGGGTTGGAGGATTATCTGCTGGTATCGACTGTTAACGGAATCCTGGCACAGCGACTTGTACGCCGTTTGTGTCAAGAATGCCGTGAACCGTTTACGGCCATGCCGGAACTGGTCGAGGAAATGAAACTTGATCGTTTTGTAAGCGGAGATGAGGTCACCTTGTATAAGCCGGTTGGCTGCGATCAGTGTAATCATATCGGTTATCGTGGTCGCTTGTCGATTGTAGAATTCCTGACAATGTCTGATGAAATCAGGCGTCTGGTAATGAGTCATGCCCAGTCACGTGAAATTGAAGAATATGCATTCAAGGAAGGTATGATTTCCATGCTGGATGACGGATTGAGAAAATCGATTGCCGGTGAGACCACCGTCGAAGAAATTCTCCGTGTGACAACCGACTCCTGATTATGCCGACTTTTCAATGTAAATTTATTCGCGGCGGTGAAGTTGTTCAGGAAACCCGTGATGCCGACAATGAATCGTTGCTGATACTGGCTTTGCAGAACGAAGGTGTTATTCCCCTTAAAGTTCGTGAATCCAAAGATACCATCATCAGTTTTCTGTTTCCAAGCGCCACTGGCAAACTGAAAGTTACGGCCAAGGATATCGGGGTGTTTACCCGGGAACTGGCAACACTTCTGAATGCCGGATTACCACTGGATCGTTCCCTGACTGTATTGATCGATCTCACCGAAGACGGTACCCCGATTAATACCATGACGGCCAGTATTCTGGAGAAGGTTAAAGGCGGAGCACCATTGTCCGAGGCGCTGGAAAGTCAAAACAAAGTGTTTTCGCGGTTTTACCTGAATATGATTCGTGCCGGAGAAGCAGGGGGCAGCATGGAATCCGTTCTGGAACGATTGGCGGAATATCTTGAACAATCCAAGGAGTTGCGGGATACAGTCAGTACGGCACTGATTTATCCAGCGATATTAATTGTGATCTCGTTTATCTCGGTATTTCTGCTGCTGACATTCGTTGTACCGCAGTTTACTGAAATGTTTGAAAATTCAGGCAAGGAATTACCTGTACCGACTCAAATCGTGGTTGGCGCTGCTGAATTGCTGAAATCCTACTGGTGGGCAGTTCTTATTGGTTTTGTGTTTATTGTGGCTATTGTCAAATTCCAGTTATCGGACAGCAAGCGTCGGCGTGTCTGGGATTATCGTTTTCTTAAAATCCCCATGGTCAACGACTTAATAGTCAAATTGCAGGTTGCCAGTTTCAGCCGAACCTTGGAAACACTCCTGGGCAACGGGGTAACGCTGCTCACCGGGCTGTCAATTGCAAAAGAAACGCTGACCAATGCCGCAATCGCCGATACAGTGGAGGAGGCTGCCGATTCACTCAAACAGGGCGGAGGCATGTCAGAAATCCTGATTGAGTCAGGACGCTTCCCGGTGATGGCGTTACAAATGATCAAGCTTGGTGAAGAAACCGGACGTCTTCAGGAAATGCTGGAGAAAGTTGCGATTACCTATGACAAGGAAATCAAGCATTCTATTCATCGCATGCTGGCTTTGCTCGAGCCGGCTCTGATTGTTTTGCTCGGGATTATTATCGCTGCAATCATTATTTCCATCCTGATGGCGATACTCAGCGTGAACGATCTGGCTTTCTGATTACGCTGAATGACACAGTTTACAAATCGCCGCGAACAGGGCTTTACCCTGATTGAAATGATACTGGTGCTGGTCATCGCTGGACTGGCGATTGGTGTAGTGGCTTCCAATTTCAGCACGGGTTTTGCAGGAGTGCGTCTCAAATCCGCAGTCAATGATATTGCATCGGCGCTGCGTTATACCCGTGGTCAGGCCATATCCAAAGGCAAGGAAGCAGTGTTCACCCTCGATGTGGATAAGCGCAGCTATACCATCAGTACCCGCTCGAAAGTCCATATGCTGCCGGAAATTCTGGATTTGACAGTCAATACCGCTCAAAGTGAAATCAATGGTGACGGTAAGGGCAGCATCCGTTTTTTTGCGGATGGTTCGTCGACTGGGGGCCGTGTCGAGATCAAAAGCGATGCCGGAAAACGTTTTGTCGATATCAACTGGTTGACTGGACAAATCCTGATTCAGGTTGCAGAGAATGACGACTGATTGCAAACAGTCAGGTTTTTCTCTGCTGGAAATACTGGTCGCATTCACGATCATGGCGATCTCGATCACAGTGTTACTGGAAATATTCGGCAGAAACACTCAGGTGGCGTTTCACAGCGACAATTACAGTCAGGCATTGGTACTTGCCGAATCCCTGCTTGACAGTGTTGGGCGTGAGGAAGAGTTATCTGAAAGTGGTGATAGTGGAAATTTTGACAGCCGGTTTGCCTGGAATGTCGCTGTGTCGGAATATCAGCCGGTGGAAGAGGATGTGGATTTTGAATTATTGCCTTATCAACTGTATGACGTCAATGTCACAGTGTCATGGGGAGAAGGTGACACTCAACGCAAGGTTGAATTGAATACATTGAGAATTGGCGCTAAAGACTTGTTCCGTTAGCAAGCTGCGCTATGCTTAAACGATGATAACTAAAACATAGGGGTTGACTGTGACTTTTGCACAAATGTGTCAACGTTTTACCCATGCATTTCCTGTATGGGTGATTGGTGCTGGAATCCTAGCTGTTATTTATCCACCTGCATTGACGTGGTTTAAAGGGCCATTCATCACGTATGGCCTTGGGGTCATTATGTTGGGTATGGGATTGACATTGACAGCTGATGATTTTAAACGCATTCTGATTTATCCCAAGTGGATATTGCTGGGTGTGGTTCTGCAATATACTGTCATGCCGTTTACCGGCCTGGCAATGGCAACAATTTTTGATTTGCCGAAAATGCTGGCTGTGGGACTGATTCTGGTTGCATCCTGTCCGGGTGGGACTGCTTCCAATGTCGTCTCTTTTATCGCCGGAGCCAATGTCGCCCTGTCTGTTAGCATGACAGCTGTATCAACGTTACTGGCCATTGTCATGACACCGTTGTTAACTGACTATCTGGTCGGCAGTCGCCTTGATGTCGATGCCTGGAAACTGTTTATCGATACAATTAAGGTTGTGTTAGTACCTATTGTGCTTGGGGTCAGTCTCAATACATTTTTTCATAATACCACCGAAAAAATCCTGCCTGTTGCGCCTCCGATTGCAGTGATTGTGATCGCTTTGATAGTAGGCAGCATTATCGGCAAGGGTAAATCTGAAATCCTTGCGGCTGGTCCAAATCTTTTTTTAGCCATTGGTTTATTGCATTTAGTCGGATTTTTACTGGGTTATCTGGTCAGTAAACTGTTGATGAAAAATGAGCAGGTTGCCAGAACCATCTCAATAGAAGTCGGGATGCAGAATTCCGGTCTGGGCGTGGTATTAGCCAGGGAAAACTTTGCTCAAATGGCCACGATTCCTGGCGCCATTTCTGCTTTAACGCATTGTATTTATGGTAGTATTGCCAGTTTTATCTGGACCAGAGCCAAAAAACGGGCCAGGTTATAATCATCACAGATTAAGTGCTACAAATAGTTTTCTGTTAACCGCGATTAACGTTTTCTAATTCATGTAAATATTTACTTGCCTTTCCCTTTTGTACAATGTAAAAAACAGTTACAGGGGCAAATCAAAGGGGAAAGCACATGCAGCTGGCAGGTTTTCAATTATCTCGACTGACTAAAGGTCTGTTAATCATCGCAGTAATCGCAATCGCTGCGTCAATTCTGTTAAACGTTTTCGGTTCAAACACAATTCAAACCACTCTGTTGTTGAGAGTACCGTTATTAACGGGTTTGTTTTTGTTCGGATTGCCGTTTCTGGCAGTTTATGGATTACCCAGTATGTTAAGGAATCTGTTTGTACTGGAGAGTTCTTTACGTTTGACGATGGTCATTATTCAAACCGCTGTAACCGGTCTGGGTATTGTATTTGTGTGGTCTATTATCGATTTGAACGCCGGGTGTAGGTTTCTTGGTGAGAGTTGCACTAAAACGCCTGATACTCTGGATACTGGCACAGTGGTACCCTATTTATGGGGCATTATTCTTGCGAGTCCGGTTGCTTTTACTGCATATAAACTCTCAGAACTCGATTCCAGACAAAAGCTGATCGGTCTGGCCAGCGGTGTTATTGCGGTAATTATCTTATATTACACAATTCATGAGATACGAATCAGCGATTCCAGTGTCACGTTAGGCGTAACAGCAAAGACATTAGTCTGGTTATTAACCTTGATATTGCCAAAATCGGGATTAGCGGGGTTTATTGACCCTGAAACAGGGGAGCTTGCTGCCGGACATTTGCTGGGACTGAGTTTCCTGCTTGTCACTGGTGGTATTTATTTTATCAGCTATTTCTTTTTTCGACCCTCACCTAAACCTGGAAAGCTTCAGGCCCCGGCGTTGCATTATCTGTTGGTTTTAATCATAGCGTTTACCTTTGTCTTCGGACTGACGACTTTTTTGCTTGACTATTACCGGATACCAGCCATGTTAATTGCGTTGTTGTTTTCCTGGGCAATGTTTACTGCGTTTGATACCGATCATTTTTTCAAAGTCATCCCTGTTCCGCATAAAACAGATAACTCCACTGTCCAACAAGTGCTTCAAAATAGAATGAAACTTAACAACGACGGTACACTAGTGATCGTTTGTGCAAGTGGAGGCGGAATTCAGGCAGCTGGTTGGACAGCCATGGTGCTGATTAAGTTACAACAATTACTGGGCCAACGATTTGCCAATGCAATTGGTCTGATCAGTTCGGTTTCCGGTGGTTCAGTTGGCGCCATGCATTACCTGGATAGTTCTGTTGCGATCCCAGACCCTGATAAAAAACAGTTATTCACGATTTTTCAAAATGCAACTGTTAACAGCCTGGATGCTACTGGTTGGGGTATGGCGTATCCTGATTTATGGAGGATCGCAGGAGCGCCTTTTCTTCCGTCGAAACTCAATGATCGTGGTCAAGCCATTGAAGACAGCTGGAAACAAGTCATGTATAACGGCAATGCGACCTTGCTTGACTGGCAGGTGAAAATGTCTGATGGAGCATTACCGATTGCAGTTTTCAATTCAACTCAGGTGGAAAACGGCCAACGTTTTCTGTTGTCTCCAGTTTCGTTAACCCAAACCACAAATCAACAGAATATCGATTTCAACGCCTTATATCCGCATCATGATATGGATGTGACTTCAGCAGCCCGCTTATCCGCAACCTTCCCTTATATTTCACCGGTAGCCAGGGACAGTGACAATATTCATGATTTTCATTGTGCCGATGGGGGTTATTTTGATAATTTCGGTGTGTTTACAGCCAGTCAATGGCTAACCGACGAAGTGTTACCGATTCAAGATAAACTGAATTTGAAGCGGATTATCTTTATTGAAATAAGAGCATTTGCTCGGCCTCTTCATCCGGAATTAAGTGCTGACAAAGAACGAGTCATAAAACCGTCTGGTTGGTTGATGGCATTACTCGGGCCCTTGCTGGCTGTAACCAGCGTACGCAATGCAACTCAAAATACACGCAATGAATATGATGTTGATGTGATGCAGGAATGTCAGAGCCGGGGGCTGGATTTTCACCGCTTTGTTTTTGAATTTCCCCGTGAAATAGAATTTTTTGATACTCCGGTTCCTGATTTAGTTGAAACAATAGCTGAAAAAATGAATTCAGAAGCAGATCAGCAATTAAATCAAAACCAGCTAAAACAATACCAGCCGCCTTTATCCTGGAAGCTCAGCAACAAACAGAAAAAAACAATCTGGAAAGGTTGGTATCAAATTGAACATGACCCATCTGCGTTTTCGTACCAGGAATTGCAGGATTTAATCAAACTCTGGAAAAGTTAACTTACTGGATAAATCTGAGGAGCCTCTTTACATCCTATAGCTTGAATATGCACTATTCATTTTTTGCGCTTTTAGATAACAGGTTCGATTCGCCCTCTCCAGAATCTTGAATATTCTGTTGATCAATTTCATCAGAGATTGACGTGTCAGCCGAAGTATCGCCTATTTCCTCATTTGTTGATGAAACAGATCGTTTTTCTGGTTTTGCGAGTGAGTCATCTTGTTTTGTATCTAAAGTTGACTCCTTTGAGAGTTTTACCAGAAATTCCGGTGAAGGTATGACAATGCCAGCCTGATCAAAACTTTCCTTGACCATTTTTATCGATTCACTTCTAATCTTAAGGAAGTCATGTTTTCTTTGATCCATCCAGGCAAAAATGCGTAAGTTAATTGATGATTCACCAATTTGGTCAAGGAGTACAACTGGTTTGGGGTCAGATAAAATTCCGGGAATTTTTGATATGCTGGTCAATGCTGTATTCTGCGCTTCCGAAACAGAATGATGAGGGGCTATCCCGATATCGAACTGGAATCTTCTTTGCGGTTTTCTGGTAAAGTTAGTGATGATGGCCTTGAATACGGTCGCATTAGGAATGCGGATATAATTGCCCTCTGGAGAAATTAATAATGTTGCCCGGGATGTCAATCTGGCTACATTGCCCTCATATTCTTCAATGCTGATGTAATCATTGACATCAAACGGATTGCGAATGCTCAGCAATACACTGGCAATAAAATTCTCCACAGTATCCCGCACTGCAAAACTGAGTGCCAGGCCAAAAATACCAGCTGCCCCTAAAATCGTACCAAGAAGCGCAGTTGCATCCATTAAGCTCAATGCAAGCACAAGCCCCAGAATAATGAATACCAGATGCAACAGTTTGCCCATAAGCTCAGCGATAAAATCATTAGTGCTGATTTTAGATAAGATTTTCTGTTTTTGACTAACCCAGCGACCCAAGCGCCAGAAAACCCAGAAAACGAAGATAGCTAATAAAAACAGAGGAAGTGATTCAAGCGCGCGTTTTCCCAGTTTGGTAACTTTATCAAGAATAAATTGAGAGCGCTCGATCACACTTTGACTTACTGTTAACTGGTTATCTACTTCGACGACACCTTCGATCTGTTCTGCTAGCTCAAGCGCTTTTTCTTCAGCTTGTTGAGAAGCGACTTTTCCAGTTAAGGTAACAATACCATTGCTGACAGAAACAGAGAGAGAATGAAGACCATTCATCTCCGAATAAATCTCTTTGAGTCGATCTCTGATTGCGTTATCTATCTTTCGGGAATGTTCAATTTTGATAGTATTTTCTGGTTTTTGTTGGGTTTGTTGTTCGTTACTTTCTGCAAATAATGGATATGAAAAAACCATCAGGAAGAACGTTAAAAAAAGTACTTGTATGACCCGAATCAGGTATTGATACATAAACTGGTTTTTTAATTTCATAAAGTTAATTGGCATGATCTTCAGTGTAAAATGATTCAGATAAGGATAAATCCGATTCCAGAAGAGCAAAGCGATGTTCGATTGTTGCCAGATCGTGACTGAGATGATCAGCAAACCGGGCGCCATCAACGAGCAGACGAGCTTCCTCAATAATGCAATGTTTATCTGCCATACGCTTGAGTGAGCTACCGAGCTGCCTCATCATATCCAGCAGGTAGATGATGACAGGCGGGTTATCGTTAACCATCTGTCGGATGATGCGAAAGCAGGCTTCACATAAGGTTTCAAATGAATCCGCTTTCTTGACAACCAACAACGTGCCATCTTTGCTTCTTATGTACCCACTGTCGAATTTTTTTGATGCAAGTATTGCGAGTCCAGAACACAGGTAGTCAATACAAGCCATGGCTGTAAACGGATCATTGACTCCCGGAGATAGCGCGCGTGCAGCTAACTGAACCAATTGTCGTATTTGGAATTCGACGTCCTGTTCGGGTGAAGGTGTGGTTCCGAGAAGAAAACAATCCGCGACAATTGCTTCAATATATGCGTTGTCAAATTCAGCCGGTCTGATTTCAGCAACGATCGTACCTGGAAGCAGAAATTGACCTGGTTTGACCAGTAAGGATATGACTTTTTTTTCAACCTCGGCTATACCCTGCAGCACTTTCAAGTTGATCGCTTGAAGATATCCGTGAGTATTGATACGGACAAAACTAGGCTCTGTTTCCAGAATCGTATCCTCATGCTCTGAGATATCGGCACCGATATACTGGTTTGGGTACATTCTGTAGATATTTGCGATGAATTGTTCACCAATTTCATTGGTGATTTTTTCCACGCGAATAGAGGCTGTGACATGATGTATAAACCCTATAAACAGGGCAGAATTGATAATGACGAGGACTATTGACAAACTGGCTGATATATGTGGGATATTATCTTTTTCAATCATCAACCCTCTTAAGATTAACAAGCAATAAATAAATGTTCCTATAAATGAACCAAAAACAAGTTGGTTATAGGGATCTTGCAAGAAATTATTTAACAATCTGGGGCCAAATTGCGTACTTGCCATACTCAAAGTCAGCATAGTGACTGAAAAAGTTAATGTTGCGGCTGCAAATGTTGATGCAGCAATTGTTGACAATACAACTCTAGCGCCATCAAGCGAGGAGAAAATCAACCATTTTAGACTGTGGTAGTCAATGATATTCAATGCTTGATCAAGCCAAAGTGATAAGTAAGCCAGTAATAAACTGGAAATGAGTATCAGTCCCGGGATTAACCAGTATCCGGAGCGCAGGCTTTGCCAAAGGTTAATCAGTCGTGTCATTAATACAACCCGTTACTCAAGGTCAACAATGAACCAAATTTATATCAGAAAGTTTAAATGCCGGTTAACATGCTGTTGATAGGAGTCAATTGGAAAGAGCGAGTGAGGTTGTTTGTATTAAATTTATCTTAATCATGAGGTCTATAAAGCAGAAACTGATACTTGAAAAGTGGATTCATGGCTGACATTTTAGCACTCTAACACAAGCACCAGTTTATTTGGATTTACTGATGCATAATCGAAAATAAATTCCATCTTTATCGTTCATTGTTATTACTTGACATCAAATCAATGCACTGGTTAATTTATAAATTCATTAAACGCATCTCAATACCGATACAATAATCAGTCAAGTAACAAAATTGGTCGTTGTATTAAAATCCGTTAGTGGAGCAGGGCTGAACACTGTTTAATGCATTCTTGACAGGATTTAGCGCATCGCTGACAGCAATCCATCGAATGATGAGCGCATTCCTCTTCGCACCATTCGCAAAGCCTGACGCACAGTTCGCAATACTGTTTAGCAAACTGACTGTCTCTGGCTAATGCCCGCAGACATAGATTACAAGCCTCAATACATTCATAACAGCAAAGCGGACAGTCATTGGGACTTTCAGCCCCGATCATAGCTGAGAGACAGATTTCACATTCAATCACACAAACCTGACAAGCCTTGATGCATTCACTATAATCCTGGTTTAGTACGGCACTCATTAGAAGCCTCCTAATTTGATGTTTCACAATGTACCTCCTGATTTGCAAATGAAAGTGCAGCTCAAGAGGTATCT
>JAHZJL010000168.1 GCA_022600935.1 Gammaproteobacteria bacterium | reverse complement strand
TTAGTCACTGGGGCTTTTGGTGGTATGGGTTTTAAAGTCACTGAATGGTTAATAGATCAAGGAGCCAAGCAGTTATTATTATTGGCCAGATCGGCGCTGTCAGAATCTGAAAAACTATGGTTGAATCAGGTTAAGGCTGGCGGTATCACAATCTACGCAGAAGCGGTCGATGTGAGTGACTACAGCAGTCTCGAGCGCGTTGTTAACAAACACTGTACTGAAGAACGGCCCCTGGCTGGTATTTTCCACAGTGCAGGTGTTTATGCAGACAGCTTGATCCTGGATTATGACTGGAGACAGTTTAGCAAAGTTTTTCCGGCAAAAGTACAGGGTTCCTGGAATTTACATCAGCTGTGTACCAATCTTGAAATTGAGCTGGACTACTTCGTCTTGTTTTCATCTTCTGCTGCTTTGTTAGCACCCGCTGGATTAGCCAATTATGTCACATCGAATGCCTTTCTGGATGCACTTGCATATTACAGGCAACAGAAGCATCTGGCGGCGCATAGCATCAACTGGGGAATTTGGCAGGATACCGGCATGGCTGCGACGGTCAGTGATAATAGACGCAAGCAGTGGCAGGTAATGGGTGTTAAACCAATGCAACAAGAAACTGCGCTGGATGCTATGCAATCAGTTATCAGTTCTGATCAGGCAAACCTGGCGATTCTTGATATTGATTTTGATCAATATGTGAATAATCAGGAATCAGAAGGTAGTGAACACTTTTTTCAATCGGTATTAAGCCAGTCGCAATCAGGCCAGTGTCAAGTTAAGACCACTCAGACTGATTCAATTAATGTGTTATTACAAAGACATCCTGATCAACAGCATGCGTTGATGTTTGATTACATTAGCCAAACAGCTGGATCAATATTGGGGCTGACTGCAGAAATAGATCCGAGACGTGGCTTTTTTGAATTAGGCATGGATTCCCTGACATCAATGGAATTTCGTAATCGTTTACAGCGTGAGCTACAAATAACCCTGGATGCAACCATTACTTTTAAATACCCGTCAGTATTCTCTTTGTCTGAGTATTTACTCGGTTTATTGATCAAGCAGGAAATAATCATAGAAGCGCCGACATCTGTGACTGCAGCCCAACAGACTGATAACAGCAAAATACATCAACCAGTTACTCAGAGCGACACTCTCACACTGGATGACCAGCTGGATGATATAGACCGGTTTTTGAATGACGCAGGTTGATTGTCTGTTTATTACCCTCGTTAACTCCAGTTGTAAAAAATGATGCGCTATTAATGGGGTATTCTTGAACGAGAAAGGTATATTATCAATCCTAAGTTTTTAGATAGTCAGACACTTCAAATATAAAAACAGGACAATTTGTGACAGAGAAAGAGGATCAATTAAGACGTGCGTCAATTGCTCTGGCAGCGATGAAACAACGTTTACTCGATCAGCAAACCAGCTCAAACGAGCCCATTGCAATCGTTGGTATGGGTTGTCGATTTCCGGGTGGAGTTAATTCACCAAAACAACTCTGGCAGTTATTGAGTAAAGGTGAACACGGTATTGTTGATGTACCTGATGATCGTTGGGATATGGATCAATTCTATAGCGATCAACAGGGTGAAGCGGGAAAAATGTATACCCGTAAAGCCGGTTTTATAGACCGCCCAGGCGATTTTGATCCTGAGTTTTTTGGCATCTCACCACGTGAAGCAAACAGCATGGATCCGCAGCAAAGGGTGTTGCTCGAGGTTTGCTGGGAAGCGCTGGAACATGCCAATATTGATCCGCTGTCATTACGCGATACTGATACCGGCATGTTTTTGGGAATCGGCCAGAATGATTATGGTTTGCTGCAACTTTATGCCGATGATTATCAGCGTATCAATAACTACGATGGCAGTGGCAACGGGTTTTGTTTTGCCTGTGGGCGTGTGTCTTATGTGATGGGCTGGCGTGGTCCGTCGTTATCAATTGATACCGCTTGCTCATCATCGCTGGTTGCTGTGCATCTGGCGTGCGAGAGTCTTCGCAAGGGTGAATCCAGGGTTGCAGTTGCCGCAGGAGTACAACTTATGTTGACTCCGAATGTCGCGTTATTCCTGTCAAGAGTTGGAGCTTTGGCTGCAGATGGACGCAGTAAAGCATTTGATGCAGGGGCCGATGGCTACGGCCGGGGAGAAGGCTGTGGCGTGGTGATTTTGAAAACGCTGTCAGCGGCGCAGGAAGATGGTGATGAAATCGTTGCCATCATCAAAGCCAGTGGTGTTAATCACGATGGTTTTGGTAGTGGCTTGACAGTGCCTAACGGTGCGGCCCAACAGGAATTGATCGAGTACGTTGTCAAACGCGCTGCAATTGATCCGCAACACGTCGGTTTTGTTGAAGCGCATGGTACCGGTACAGTGCTAGGTGATCCAATTGAAGCTGAAGCGCTGGGCAATATCTACAGTAAGAACCGGGCAGAAGACAATCCGCTGTATATCGCCTCAGTAAAAACCAATATCGGTCATTTGGAAGCGGCAGCCGGAATCGCCGGATTAATCAAAACAGCCTTGACACTACAAAACCACCAGATTCCCGCCAGCCTTGGGTTCTCTGAACCGAATCCGCATATTGCCTGGCAGGACCTGCATCTCAAAGTTCCGACTGAATTAACACCGTGGCCGCAACACAGCCAGCAACGCTATGCAGCAGTCAGTTCGTTCGGTATGAGTGGCACTAATGCACATATTCTGGTCGAGCACTATCAACAGGAACAACACCAAGAGCCAGCAAAACCTGAACATGGATTACCGTATGTGTTGACCTTGTCTGCCAAAACCGAAACGGCGTTACAAGCAAAATGCAAACACTATGCGCAAGCGTTAACCGGATTGCCTGATTATCAAACCAACAATTTTTGCTTCACTGCGAACACTAGCCGAAGTCAATTCGCGTACCGATTAGCTGTTGTGGCAAATTCTACTGAGGATTTGATCAGACAGTTACAAAATAATAAAGACAAAACCAGTTCGCCTTGCCCAGAATGGAAACGCCCCAAGCTGGCTTTTTTGTTTACCGGTCAAGGTGCGCAATATTCCGGGATGGGGCGGGATTTATACAAGACTGAACCTGTGTTTAAAGATGCTGTCGATCACTGCGGCTCGGTTTTGGCTGGGCAATCTGCATTTTCGGTAAAGGCATTATTATGTAATGAAGATGATGAGGATGTCTTGAAAACCCATGCCCAACCGGCAATCTTTGTCATGCAATATGCACTGCTGGCATTGTGGCAACAATGGGGAATCAAGCCAGATATTGTGTTAGGGCACAGTATCGGGGAATATGCTGCGGCATGTCATGCAGGTGTGTTTTCTGTCGACGATGCTTTGCGGTTAATTACAGCCAGGAGTCATTGTATTAACCAATATGCCGAGGCTGGCGGCATGATTGCGGTGTCAGCAGATTTAGAACAGGTTAAGCCTTTGCTCAATGGCTATGCCGACCAACTCAGTATTGCCGCAGTGAACAGTCCAGTCAATGTTGTGATTTCAGGCTTGCAGTCAGCCTTGAATTCAGTAACAGATGATCTTGACAAGGCCTCACTGGCCTATGTGCCACTTAAGGTCGCGCACGGGTTTCACTCACCTTGTATGTTGCCTGCATTGCAGAAATTTGCTGAGATTGCTGCCGGAATCAATTATCAGCCACCTCAGTTGACGACTATCTCCAGTTTGACCGGACGGCTTGTTAACAGTGAAATGGCGCAAGCGGATTATTGGGTCAATCATATCCGTCAACCGGTACAGTTTTATCCTGCGGTTAAAGAGCTGGCCGAACTGGACGTTGATATCGCTCTGGAAATTGGAGCCAAACCGGTATTGTCCGGTTTGCTTAAACAAATTGAACAAGCATCGGCTATCAACACTGTTCCTAGCCTGAATGGAAAAGGTGATAACCGCCTGGAAATACATCAAGCCATCGCCAATTTGTATGAAGCCGGTGTGAATCCAGACTATTCTGTTATCGCTGCTCCTGCTGCAAAAATCAAGTTGCCAACGTATCCCTGGCAACGCCAGCGCTATTGGGTTGAGAAAAGCAAGCAAGATAAACAACTGGAAACAGAGGCGCACTCCTCACCAGTTTTGCAAGCTCTGGCGAATGGCGAAACTGAAAGCTTGCTGGAATCACTCTGGCCAGATCAAACACCGGATCAATCAGAATTACAACTGAGTCGCAAGCTGCTTGAGCGTCTTAATGCATTACATCACCAGCAACTAAACGCAGACAGCTACGAGCAGTTAGTCTATGCAATCGACTGGAAACCTTATGCCATCCCGCTAGCAAAACCTGATCGAGGCTTATTATTGATTGCCGATCAGTTCGGACTTGCTGATAAAGTGTATCAACTGGCTCTGGAACGGAACATCCCGGTTGTTTTGATCGAATCAGGCGATCAATATCAGAAACACTCCGATCAACATTTCCAAATCCGCTTCAACCAGGAGGACGACTGGCAATGCTGTTTTTCAGAACTACCAGCCGAATTGCTTACTGAAAATCTGTCATTGATTGATTTCAGCTTGTCTGGGCTGGAAATTGATCAACATGATATTGCTTCCGTGTCCAGAGTATTAGGTCACTTCATTGTGCGCATTAAAGTCTTGAAAAAGCGTGATAAGCCCATCCCGATCTGGCTAATGACCCAAAACGCCCAGACAGTCAACAAAACAGATTCCATTAATAATTGGTTATCTGCTGTCGCCTGGGGAATGGGGCGCACGATTGCACTGGAATTGCCGGAACTGTTTGCTGGCCTGGTGGATGTTTCAAACAGTGGAAAAAACCAGCTCAATACACTGACTGATATCGTCGTTTCAGCCCCGAAAGGGCAACAACTGGTGATTAGAGATGATGTCAATTATCTGGCTGCACTGACTAAATCATCTTTACCCACTAATTCACTGCACATTGACACACAAGGTAATTATCTGATCACCGGCGGATTAGGCGGACTGGGGCTGGCAGTTGCTGAATGGCTGGTATCTCAAAAACCCGGTCGAATCTGGTTGCTGTCTCGCCGTATTCCTGACTCTGATACCCAAGCCCGAATTGAGCAACTCAGAAAACAAGGTGTTGATGTTCGCAGCTTGCAGGTGGATATCACCCGGCAGGACGATATTGCCATTGTTATCAATCAAATAACGCAGCAAGGCGGTCGTTTAAAAGGCATTATTCATGCAGCTGGAGTCTTAAATGATGCGCGCATCGACAATTTGAATACTGAAGCATTCCAGCAAGTCTTATTAACCAAAGTGAAAGGAGCCTGGTTGTTGCATGAAGCCAGCAAGCATTTGCAGCTGGATTTCTTCGTCATGTTTTCCTCAGCGGCTGCCATTCTAGGTTCCACGGGACAAGCTGCATATGCAGCAGCCAACTCTGCAATGGACAGTTTTGCGCATTACCGGCAATCGGTGGGCTTACCGGCGTTGACCATTAACTGGGGTGCATGGGCAGAAGTCGGCATGGCCGCTGAGCTGGATCAAAGACACCGGCAACGCATGCAAGATAACGGTATCATCCCGCTCAAACCGCAAACAGCGCTGCATATGATGGGGCAATGTATTGCTGATGAATCAACACAACAGATTTTAATGGGAATCAACTGGCCTCAATTTACAAAAGCATTCTCCTATGCTCCGACACAATCATTCTGGCAGTCAATGGCAAGTCCACAAACGGCATCAAATGAGGTGGAAAAAACCAGCGAAGAAAACAATGCTGCCGATCTATTGGCCGGATTAAATGAGGAAGACGCCCGTCACTGGTGCCAGACACAGGTTGAGCAAGCCCTCAAACAAGTACTTTGTCTTGATGCAATAAAAACAATTGATCAGCACCAAGGCTTTTTTGACATGGGGCTGGACTCGATGACCGTGGTGGAATTACGTGAAAATCTCGAACGCCGCCTGGCAAAAAACTTGCCGACGACATTATTGTTTGATTATGCAAATGTATCCGAAGTCTGCCAATACGTACTGCAAAAATTTCGAGATACTAATCAGCAAATCAATACGCAACAGCCCATAACAAAAGAGACCAGCTTAGCTGTAGAAGAATTGACAGAACAAGAGTTGGATCAATTGATTAATGAAAAGTTTGAAAGTTTGCTTGTTGACCGTGAAAATGATTGATGAAATCTGGTTATTTGTATTCTTTATAAGCAAGCTGGCTATTTAAAAAGGATGTCAGTAATTGGTGTTCAATAGTGACGAGAGATAACAGACTGATTGATTTTAAATAGGTTTGATTTTATCCTCTTTGGCAGAGAGTTGCGTTGTGAATTTATTCAAAAAATAATTATGGAAAATATCGAACATTTGCCCGGTTTCCCGGCTAATATCAACTTAACAGGGCGAATTTACCTGTTATTAATAACAGGGCAAAATTGCCTGATTTGCCGGTCAATAGCAGGTTATCAGGGCAAATTGGCCTGTTAAT
>JAHZJL010000167.1 GCA_022600935.1 Gammaproteobacteria bacterium | reverse complement strand
ACTCCTGTATGCTGTGCTTTTTCGCCCACTTTTGCCTTGCACTCCATCCATTGATCAAGTTCTTGAACAGGTTCTTAGATCTATCCAGTAACCAGACAGCTTGTAAAACATCCAGAACTCAAGCATAAGATTGCATGACACTGATTGAATCCTTCAATCCGGTCTTGCTTGATTCTGCATTCAATTGCTGCACAAGTCTCAAATCCACAAGAATGAAACACAACATTACCGTAGGCATGTCCGGTGGCGTCGACTCATCTGTCACTGCCAGAATTCTGCTTGACCAAGGACACCATGTAAGCGCCTTGTTCATGAAAAACTGGGAAGAAGACGATGGCACCGATGCTTGCACTGCCGTCGCTGATCTTGCCGATGCCGAACAGGTTTGCTCGGTATTGGGGATTCCTCTGAAAACAGTAAATTTCGCGCATGAATACTGGGAACTTGTGTTTGAAAATTTCCTTAGCGAAAGCGCGGCAGGACGCACTCCAAACCCTGATATTCTCTGTAACCAGCACATCAAATTCAAAGCATTCCTGGACTTCGCATTACAAAATGGCGCGGACAAGATCGCAACCGGACATTATGCCCGTGTCGAGCAACGCGACGGTTATTTTGCTTTGCTGAAAGCGCAGGATCTCAACAAGGATCAGACTTATTTTCTTTATCGCCTCACCCAGAAAGCCTTATCTCGCTGTGTCTTTCCACTCGGTGCCTTGCAAAAACCTGAAGTACGCAAAATCGCGATTGAATCAGGCTTCGACAATCACGCCAAAAAAGACAGTACCGGCATCTGTTTTATCGGAGAACGCAATTTCAGACCATTTCTGCAACGCTTTCTGCCAGCTCAACCCGGTGAAATACAAACAACGGAAGGACAGGTTTTAGGCGAACATCAGGGTTTGATGTATTACACCCTGGGTCAACGCCAAGGACTGGGCATCGGCGGCGTACGCGGTATCGAAGCGGAACAACCCTGGTATGTAGTCAAAAAAGATTTAACCAGCAATGTCTTGATGGTTGGTCAAGGTCATGATCACCCTCTGCTGTTTTCACAAACCCTGACAGCCAATCAGCTCACCTGGTTAAGCGGTCACTCACAACCTCAGCAGTTTCAATGTCATGCCAAAAGCCGATACAGACAGGCGGATCAAGCCTGTCATGTTGAGCTGGACGAAGCACAAAAAACCTGTGAAGTCCGATTCCAACACCCACAGCGCGCCTTAACACCCGGACAATCGATCGTGTTCTATAACGATGACGAATGCCTGGGTGGCGGCGTGATACAATCTTCGGGTTAACAAACGACGACGCGAACTGTCAAACCGCTCGGATCGTTATTCAGTTCAACATCCCAGGTTGATGAAACCATAATCTTATTTTCAACACTTATTAATTCTCCAAGAGGACACTCATGACCTTGTCTCCCTTGACAGCAGTTTCTCCCATCGATGGCCGTTACGCGGACAAAATCGAAATGTTACGTCCGATATTCAGCGAATTCGGCTTGATCCGTTACCGTGTTTATATCGAGGTGGAGTGGCTCAAAGCACTGGCTCAGGATGTTGGCATCCAGGAAATCAACCGTTTCACCAAAGAAACCATCGAGCAACTGGACAATCTGGTTCTGGATTTTTCTGAAGCTGATGCCCAGCGCGTCAAGGATATCGAGAAAACAACCAACCATGATGTCAAGGCGGTCGAGTATTTCATCAAGGAAAAAATTGTCGACAATGCTGAGCTGGTTAATGTCCAGGAGTTCATTCATTTTGCCTGCACATCGGAAGACATCAACAATCTGTGTCATGCGCTAATGCTCAGGGATTGCCGCAAGCAAGTTTTGTTGCCGTTCGCGGAAACCCTGCTGGAAGCCCTTCTCCATCTCGCCGATCAGTTAAAAACACAACCCATGCTGGCGCGTACCCACGGACAACCGGCATCGCCCACCACAATGGGTAAAGAACTGGCCAATGTCGCTGCACGCTTGAAACTGCAGATCATGCAACTGGCCAGGGTTCCACTATACGGCAAGATCAATGGTGCAGTTGGTAACTTCAATGCTCATCTGGCAGCTTACCCGGAACTGGACTGGCCCGGGTTTTCCAAAAAATTCGTGGAGTCGCTGGGTCTGAACTGGAACCCTTATACCACCCAGATCGAGCCACATGATTACATGGCCGAGCTGTTCCATGTCTTGATACGCTGGAATACAATCGTCATCGACTTCAATCGTGATGTGTGGAGCTATATTTCGCTGGGCTATTTTATCCAGAAACCAGTCAGCGGCGAAGTTGGGTCTTCGACCATGCCGCACAAGGTCAACCCTATCGATTTTGAAAATTCTGAAGGTAATCTTGGAATCGCCAATGCACTGCTTGCACACCTCGCTGAAAAACTTCCGGTCTCACGCTGGCAGCGCGATCTGACGGATTCGACTGTGTTACGTAACATGGGGGTCGCTATGGGTCATTATCTGATCGCCATGCAGTCAACCTTGAAAGGCATCGGCAAACTCGATATCAACCCGGCAATCATACAGGCCGACCTGGACAATAACTGGGAAGTGCTGGCTGAACCAATCCAGACTGTGATGCGCCGCTACGGGGTGGAAAAGCCTTATGAAAAACTCAAGGAGCTGACCCGGGGCCAACGAATTGATCAAGACGAGTTAAGGGTTTTTATCGATGCGCTGGAGATTCCTGATCATGCCAGGCAATCCCTGCATCAACTGACACCAGCACTTTACACAGGCTATGCAGAAGCACTCACAACACAGCAGTGCCAGGAAACAGTCATCAAATAACAAGAGGTAAAAACAGTAACGTTCTGGGAATTTCTGCCTGGCCCTATCGTTAGCAGGACACCAGCAGCATCAGGAATTTGTGGGTTGACTGTCAGACTTGCGACTCAGGTAGAAGATATGCTTGCCGATTTTGGGCCCCTTCTGCATGGAACTGCGCCAGTAAGGGTTAACATACTCGGCATGGTACCAGAGTGCGCCATTGGTGGGATCTGAGGTCTGGTTGCTGAGTACCTGCGCTGCCAGCACGACGCTCTGACGCCACGAACGTTTATTACGTGGCCTGTCGCTATGGCCATCACACCACCATGTAAACTGGCAGTGGTAGCGTTTGTCCTCACCACCTTGCTTGACCACATCGCAGATTGATCTGGGAAACCCGGAATGACGGACCCGGTTCATCACCACATGAGCAACAGCTTTCTGGCCGTCTTTGGATTCGCTTCTTGCCTCAAAATACAAATTCAAGGCCATACATTGCAACTCGGACAACATATCCAGATCTTTGCCGCTTCCCGGTCTGGCCTTGGCAAATTGGGCGAGGACTTGATATCGTCTGGATAACTGTCTGACGTATGCTTTAAAATTTTCCCTGAGCCGGCGTTGTTGAGCTGCTTTACGCTTCTGTTTTTCCAGCTCGCGTTGCTGTTGCCTGGCTTTCAAGGTTTGTTGTTCAAGATCAGCTTTTTTGATTTCAAACAAAATGGAGCGGTGTTCAGGCAGGGAGTTAAGAAAAGCGATTTCTTCTTCAAACAGGGAATGCCCATCCTGGTCTGAAAGACTGGATTCGACCAGGTTGAATTGATTCGTAGTCCCAAGGTAATGACTGGAGCCGGTAACAACACCCATAATCATTAGCAAAACGAACCCACGCAGCAGCATTTTTAGCTGTTTTTCAAGATGCAATTTCATTGATTGTCATGAAGCCGGGAAAACCTCGGAATTTGCACCCCAAGTTTCGGCATGGAACTGTTATCGTTATGTGTATGATTATAGAGGATAAATGGCTTGTTTGTAAAAACAAAGAATTGTTTTTAGACCATAAGTCGCGTGGTTTGTTTCAAATTTATTTTTATACATCAAGCAGTTTTCACACCAAGTTAAAGTAAAAAATAGTTTTAGATTCAGCTTCAAACTTGTAAAAAATCATTAAATCTTCAGCAATGTTGATGATCGCCATTCATCGATCAGCGTTGTGACTTGCAAACAATTGTTCCTCCAGAGACTTGCCTTTCAATAACTGTTTGTAATTCCATTGATTTTCAGAAAGGTTGGTCATCACTTTCAAATCCATTGCCGGTTCAACCAATGCATCGTATTCTATCAGGTATTCATTTTTCTGGGTGACACTGACCCTGGCAATACCATTGATCTCCTGCAATCGCTGTATCACATCGTTTTCCGGATAAGATTCCAGTACCAGGGTCAGATAACGTTGTGATGCATTCTCAACAGCATCACCTTGATGAATCTGGTGCGGCGTCATCCGGCCTTTGTCCAGTAATAATACCCGTGAACATAACTTACCCAGTTCATCGAGATTATGCGAGCTGATAATAAATGTTGATTGTGTCGATTGTTGCTGGATCACATGGCGAATGGTGCGCGTATTCATCGGATCAAGACCGGCGCTGGGCTCGTCAAGGATAACCAGATCAGGCGTGCCAATCAGCGCCTGTGCAATCAGCACACGCTTGACCATACCGTGGCTTAACGATATCGGTTTCTGATCAATCATATTGCCTAAATCAACGGCGTCCATCACGCGCTGAGCTTCCTGTTCTGCAATACCGGCATTCAGGCCTTGCAGGCGTCCATACAGTACAAGTTGTTGCCCGATGCTGAAATTGGGGTCGAATCTTGAATCCTGTGGCAACGCACCAATACGACCAATCAAGCCAGCCGCGCCGGGTGACTGCCCAAACACCGAAATTTGTCCTTTACCAGGCAGCAAAAACCCGCAAATCAGATTCAGTAACGTGGTTTTGCCAGCGCCGTTGGGGCCAACCAGACCTACCGGATCACCTGCTTCGAGTTCAAAGCTGACGTTGCTCAACGCTGGTAATGAACCATAGAAATGGCTCACTTCACGGCATTCAATGATTGAATTGATCATAGTGACTGCCTGCGAATCAACCAGTAACCGATAGCCAGCATCACCAGCGTTTGCAATAATGGAACATACGCGATCTGCAAGGTATCCCATTGCGCCAGCCGCCCCAGCTCCTGGAATTGATAACCGGGAATCAAGTGTTTCAACATACCAAGAACGGGTAAATAGTGAGAAAAAATGCTGATCACCCCGGACAGGAACATCAAAATCAAAACCGCCCACAATGTCACCTGACGGGCCGATTTCAATACCGAAGACAGCAGCGCCATCATCGCCGTAAACGGTAGAATGGTAATCACCAGATTGACAATGATCGCCAGCATCGAATTGAATCCCTCAGCAAACAATCCGGGATCGCGAAGCATCACCAGCAACAAGGTACACACCAACGCGACCAGGATCAGTAAGGTCTGTACCAGCATGGCACCACTGAAACGCCCGAAAAACAAACGTTCGCGTGTGCTGCGTAACGCCAGAATCCGTATCGTGCCCAGCTCCCGGTCAGAGCAGGTCTGGTCGGCGGCAAGAAACAAACTCATGGTTGGAAAAATCAGCAAGGCAAACGCCCAAAACACGCCAAATTCGGGTATTTGCCAGATCATCAGAAAATCAAATCCGAAGAATTCAAAAATCCTGAATACATCCACGGATTGCTGGCCGCGCATCACCAAACTGGATGCCAGGCGAATCGGGTAATACAAAATCAGCAACCACACCACAGCAAACGTCAGCACTGTCATTGCGCCTTTGCGAGTCATTAACAAGCGTTTGATCTCGAACTGGCTGAACAACAGCAGATGTTTTACAAAACCGGTTGATGATTTGAGTAAAGTCGTCATGGTATCGTCTAGCAATCCTGATCCGCATCAATTTTCAGCAACACCCTGGACCGGCGCTGACTGGAATGATCCCGATAGCCAAATACCCTGGTCTGCTCACGATTTCTGTCCACATTGGAGCGGGCCAGCTCGAACCATTCACCGTGTTTGACTTCGATAACAGTTTGCGCAGATTGAACATGATACACGTCATCCAGTCTGTTACCGTCTTGCATGGACCAGGGTGAAACCTGCAACCTGACCCGGCAATCTCCCAATCGACGTGGAACGACTTCGAACCCGCTGGTCACTGATCTGAATGTCGCTGATTCAGGATAATAACGATTGGTTCGATATCCAGGAACTGGTCGTTGTGTGCCGATCTCGATTACAGCCGCATGGCCTTCGAGAATATTCAATGTTTGCCTGAGCGCATTATCCTGCACAGAATCTTCATGCGCAATACGCCCGTTAATCCTAATTGATCCGGTACTTCTGGAGTCAACTGGCAAACGCGCATCAAGTCCACCCTGCAGATTTAACCGCTCAGCAGTCAAGGTATCACTTTGCAAAACGGTAACAACATATTGCACAGGCCGGGTGTCAAGTTGTTCGATGAGTTCGCGCAAGGCATTAATACGCTCAGGCTCGGCCATCACAATCAAGCCATCAGGACTCGCCACAACGCGCTCATCAGGTTCCAGCAAGGGCTGGATGATCGACACCACGTTGTCCGGCAAGCGATACCGCAATGGCACTGTCACCATATCTGCTGCAACACTGATCATAGGCAGCGAACTCGCAACAAACATATACACGACCATTGACAAACGCAGCAGAAATCGACTCATGGCAATACTTTCAGAGAACCAGATGCAAGTGTACGGCATTTAGCCCGGAAGTGAAAATACCTGAAGAATCGGTTACAATTCAGCAACTGAATTTAACTTAAACAACACAACGAGACTGCCCATGAACGATTTTTGGATTGCCCCTTCGATTCTTTCCGCCGATTTCGCCCGCCTCGGTGAAGAAGTTGACAACTCACTCGCTGCAGGCGCTGATATTGTTCATTTCGATGTTATGGATAATCATTATGTACCGAACCTGACTATCGGACCACTGGTCTGCGACGCCTTGCGCAAACATGGCGTGACTGCACCAATTGACGTTCACCTGATGATCGAGCCGGTAGACCGCATCATCCCGGACTTTGCCAAAGCCGGAGCCAGCTACATCACCTTCCACCCGGAAGCCAGCGGACACATCGACCGCAGCCTGCAACTGGTCAAAGACGAAGGCTGCAAATGCGGACTGGTCTTCAATCCGGCCACGCCACTGGAATATCTGGAATATACCATCGACAAAGTGGACATGATTCTGCTGATGTCAGTCAACCCGGGCTTCGGCGGTCAATCGTTCATCCCTTACGTACTGGATAAAATCAAACAAGTCCGCAAAATCATCGACGACAGCGGCCGCAACATCCGCCTGGAAGTCGATGGCGGCGTCAAAGCCGACAACATCGCAGCCTGCGCCGCTGCCGGAGCAGACACCTTCGTCGCCGGCTCAGCCATCTTCGGCGCAGATGACTACAAAACCGTCATCGACAAAATGCGTAGTGAATTGGCTTCAACCAGAGCTTAAAAAAATACACTCCAAAAAAAAGCGCTGCCAGCCTTTCTGGTTGCAGCGCTTTTTTTGCATCATCATCAAAGTCATTTTTCAACTGGAAACACAAAAACAGCAGTGTTGAAACCCTCTCTTTTTTGTTTGTTTGCAAAACTGAGTAAATCTTTGCACATTCACCTTTCAGAAGACCTCGCTGTTGATACAAGACAGTGAGCATCACATTTCTTCCACACATAGCCCGGATAGTCTCTATCCAGCTCAAATAGTCCGGTCAGCTCAACAGCCCCTTTGTTACTTTTTAGTATTTTAAAACTGTAAAATGCGGTTTGCGTCAAAAAAAGTAAATTCAGACAATTGACTAGCAAACCACACCCTCAAATCATTGTTTTTTCTTTATGAATCAACACTCTGCATGATACGCTCAGAATTTGACAACAATATCTTTTAAATTCAATAAGTTACCAGTTAAACAGTCTATTAGTTACAAATTTTTGATAATCTGCCGCAATATTCTTGCAATCAAGAAATTCGAACAATGCAAATAGTTGATTCATATCGGTATTACCATGATATCAGGACATCTACAATGATAGATCAGGAGAATCAAAAGGTCAGCCTTATCAAGTTGGCCGACCCCTTGGTATTCACGACGGCACTTTGCCCTCACCATGTATTTTAGTTGCTTGAGTGCCTTGCCCGACACTTTAAGTTTATACCTGAATACGATTAATTCCTAGCCCATAAATAACGGGTTAAATCGATTCGCCCATCCAGATTAAAGGTAACACCTTCATCCTCGAGAAGACTGCGTTGATAATCCTCACACCCTGGTTTAGCGCGGGCACTAATCTCACCTCGCGCATTAACCACCCGATGCCAAGGCACATCATCGGTATCGTAGAGTCGTGCTAACGCATAACCGACCTGTCTAGCGCCATTTGGCTTATCAACAAGACGGGCAATTTGTCCGTAGGTTGCAACATAGCCTTCCGGAATTCGGCACACCATATCGTAGATTTGTTGATCATGACCAGACATTACTGATATTCACAATTCAACTGACGTTGGCGTTCAGATGCACTTGAAAGTGACCAACTTGCGCGCGAAGCTGCTGCTCCCTGGTTAAACGACACCCTGGAATACGTCCACATAGAAACCGTTATGTAGTTTTGGTTTTCGATATTCTCCAAGTATCCCATCCTCGTTGTTTCGCTTCTCGAAGGCGCTCTTCTCTTATTTTAAGTAATCTGCATTCAAGCTCGTTTAACGGT